>NZ_JBWKZU010000022.1:0-75725 GCF_059424825.1 Acidovorax sp. GW101-11A03
GCCGTCAGGCGGTCGAGAATCTGCTTTTTCTTTTCCGCGCCGAAGCTGGGCTTGCTGCGGATGGTTTCGAGTTTTTCCTGCCACCAGCGCTTCTGATTCTGGTCGGTGGCGTACATGTACTCGGCGCCGATGGAGCCGCAGTACGTTTCGCGCAAGGCATTGATCAGCTCGCGCAGCGGCATGGATTCCTTGCCGAAGAACGTGTTGCTGGTGTTGAACACGACTTCCTGGTCGGAATCGCTGAAGCCGTAAAAAGAGGGTTCGAGTTCGGGAATCGCGGGGCGCTCGGTGCGCTTGAGCGGGTCCAGATCGGCCCAGCGTGCGCCCACATTGCGGTAAGCGGCGATCAGCTGCTGAACCGCGGTGCGCTTGCGGCCCAGTTCGGAGTCCGCGCCGGTGGCGACGACAACCTTAGTACCGCCCTGCTTTGCACGCTCGGCAAAGGCATTGATCACCGGCAGGTGGGGAACGTCCTTGGCATTGCTGCCATCCACTGCGGGCACATTTTGCAGTGCATCAAAGTACTCGCGCCAGTTGTCTGGCACGCTACCTGGGTTGGCAAGGTAGTTTTCGTACATCTCTTCGACATAGGGCGCATTGCCGCCGAAGAGGTAAGTGTTGCCTTGGTAGGCTTGATAGACGGATGTCGTATCGCTCATATTCCGCTGACCTCCGCTTTCCTTGGGAAAGCATTAGCTGGTTGAGAAACCTTCCGCGACACGGCTGAACCGATTGGCGGATGCGACTGTGGCTGGGGAAGGGCCTTGGTACGGGCGGTATTGTGCCACCGAACGGGCGATCGCCCAAAGGAAGGGGCATGCGCGCACCCACAACAGCCCGCCGACATATTGACATCTGCGGGCCTCGCGTACATTCCGGGTATCTCATTGCCTCCAAGCGACATGACACCCAATCACCTCCAAGACAAAGCCTTCCTGCTGCTGCTGATCGCCGTGACCATCGCCTTCGGAGCCATCCTCTGGCAGTTTCACGGCGCTGTTTTTTGGGGCGTGATTCTGGCCATCCTGTTTGCCCCGCTGCATCGCAAGCTACTCAAGCGCATGCCCAAGCGCCCCACCCTGGCAGCCCTGTGCACGCTGGGGCTTTGCCTGGTCATCGTCATCCTGCCCATGACCGCCATCACCGTGTCGCTGGTTCAGGAGGCCAGCGTCATCTACGAACGGGTGCGCTCAGGTCAGCTCAATTTCGGGCTCTATCTGCAGCAGGTGATCGCAGCCCTGCCTGCGTGGGCCGCCAATCTTCTGGAGCGACTGAATCTCACCAGCATCGGTGAGTTGCAGCAAAAACTCTCCTCCGTTGCCGTACAAGCCAGCCAGTTCGTCGCAACACAAGCGCTGAGCATTGGTCAGAACACGCTGGAGTTCCTCGTCGGCTTCGGCATCATGCTGTACCTCCTGTTTTTCCTGCTGCGCGATGGCGCCAGCCTGGCCCGCCGGATTGGCCATGCGACCCCACTGGACGATGCCCATAAACGGCAGCTGGTCAGCAAGTTCACCACCGTCATCCGAGCCACCGTCAAAGGCAACATCGTGGTGGCGGCCTCTCAGGGGGCCCTGGGCGGCCTGATCTTCTGGGTGCTGGGCATTCAGGGCCCGGTTCTGTGGGGGGTACTGATGGCCTTCCTGTCACTGCTGCCTGCTGTGGGCGCAGGCCTGATCTGGGTACCGGTGGCCATCTACTTCCTCGCCACCGGGGCCGTGTGGCAGGGTGCGGTGCTGACCGCATTCGGGATCGGCGTGATTGGCCTCGTGGACAACGTCCTGCGCCCCATCCTGGTCGGCAAGGACACCAAGATGCCGGACTACATCGTGCTCATCTCCACACTGGGAGGCATGGGACTTTTCGGCCTCACAGGCTTTGTCATTGGCCCCGTCATCGCTGCGCTGTTCATTGCCAGCTGGGACCTTTTTGCCCCGAACCAAACAGACTCCACGGCCAGTCCGTGACGCGCAACACGCCCCCTCCTACAGGGGCGCCTGCAAAACACACGCCGGAAAAGACAAAGGCCTCCGCGAGAGAGGCCTTTGGAAATGCACACCAGACGCTGCGTAACGCATCGGGTGCGCGTTGTCGATGTGTTTGACCACGAACTGGATCTTCGGTCGCTCGGTTTCGGTGAGATCAATCCAGCGGTCACCGGACGGCCTGCGTACCACCCGGCCGTACTGCTCAAGCTCCACATTTGCGGCTACCTCAACCGTATCCAATCGAGCCGCCGCCTGGAGCGCGAAGCCCAGCGCAATGTCGAGCCGATGTGGCTGACCGGACGCCTTGGGCCGGACTTCAAGATCATTGCGGACTTCCGTCGGAGCAACGGCGCTGGCATCTGCAACGTCTGCAAGCGCTTCATTGCCATGTGCCGACAGTTGGCCGACCAAGCCGCCGCCCAGTTGATCCACCTTGAAGACCCCGCCACCGTATCGGTCGCGAATACTGACAACGTTTGCCACCGCGTGCAAGCGCCGGAGCCTGCCCCCTCCCCAACGCTCCGCCGCAGGCTATAGTCCATCACGCATTCGTTCAGGCGCCTGCGCTTGCCGTCACCAGGGTCCGCCCCCCAAAAACGGCACCCGGATTCACAAAAACGGCACCCAGCCCGACAACCAAATCATTGGACTGCCAAGATGACGAATGTTCTCAGCGAAAAGAAGCGACTTTCACTGGCAGCGCTTTACCACCGGATGCCCATCGAGGAGCTGGAGGACCGAATCGCCAAGGGCATGCTTGCGGCTCCGACCATGGCCATTGCGCAAGAGGTTTTGAACAGCAGGCTCGAACATGTAGACCCAGCTCCCGAGCCAACCAGCTCATCCAACCGTGGCGGGGATCAAGGCTCCGTTGTAGGAACTGCCATGTTGAAGATATTGGCGGCGGGATTGAGCTGGCTGGTGCTGCCTGAACATATGGCTGCGCTGGTGACGATGGTGGCAGTTTGCTGGGTGGTGGCAGGGCTGGGCAAGGCGCTCCCCCGTCTCGGGCTGACCATTGGCATTGTGTTTGCCATAGTGCCTGTGGGTCTCTTGCTCTGGGCATGGCAGACCGGAGCCCTGGTTATGCGGGGCGGAGACTACAAGCCCCTCGGCGCCATGCTGACGTGGCTTGTATTGGTCGTAGCGTTCGGATTATTCTGGTCACTTGCCAGCTTGCTTATCTTCGGCTCTCGCCACAAAGGTTCGTGGAGGCACTTGCATGGCGAACTCGACAACGTGAGCGATGAACAGGCAGACACCGTAAGGGGGCGACGCTGATGGATTGCGTTTCTGCGTAGCTCCGCCACAGAAAACAGCCCGCCCGGCTTCGCGCACGGCGGGCTTTTTCATGTGCAGGCGGCGCATGCATTCGCCGCCGGCGGCCTTACGCGTGGGAAGGGATGAAGATCAGTACATCCCATTTCCCCGTCCCAGCCGGTGTGCGCATGGCCACCCTTGGCAACCTCCACGGCGTGCGCGTCACTGAAATCAATGACGGCCCGGAGGCCACAGCCTCGGACACTGATGCGGCTGTCTTTTCACCTCAACACCCCGGTGCTTGTCACCAAGATTGATACGGCCATCGGTAAAGCGGGAGAGCCGGGCACGCTGGCCGCCTCGCTCAACGCCATCAAGGAACAAACCCGCCCCAAGCCGGTCATCGTGCGGGTGGAAAATAGCGTGAGCGCCGACGATGAAGAGAAGGCGGCCGACCAAGCCGTGAAGGTCATCGGCCCCCCACAGGCAAAAAAAGACCGGACTGCAAGCGCTGCTGTCGGCGCAGGCTGAGCCGGGCGTGAGGCCGCGCATCCTGGGCACCCCGGTCCTGGACCGCCAAGCCGTGACAGATGCCATGGTTGCCGTGGCCCGGAAGCTGCGCGCCATGGTCTACGCTGCCGCGCAGGGCGACACCATCAGTGAAGCCCAGGCCTCCCGCAACTACTTCGGAGCCAGCGAGCTGATGCTGCTGCGGCCCAACTGGAAGGCCCTCAAAACCGGCGCGGGCGTTCTGGAATCGCCCGCCGCAGCCCGTGTACTAGGGTTGCGCACCGCTTCGACACCGAGCAGGGTTGGACCAGGCCGAGCGCGACGTGCGCGAGCTGAGCGGCAGGATTCCTACCGAAATCACCAACATGATGACGGCGGCCGCACGCATGGAGATGCCTACCGACAAGCTCAGGGAATTCACCTTGATAGCATCGGAGCTGGCCACAGCGCTCGACGCGGTGCCCGATGAAAGCCAAACAAACACGCGAATTTGTAGATGTGTCGGTTGGGATAGGGAGCGATGGAGTCACAGAGCAAACTGAGCTTCAAAGAATCGAAGAAGCCCACGCTATCGCAGCAAGTTGACTTACTTTGCGGAACACCGATCATGGTTGCGGAACAAGCGCAATCAACGGAAGCGGCGAATACATCAACTGTGATAGCAAACAAAAAGGCCCTGTATTGCTACAGGGCCTTGAATGGGTGGTAGGACGTACAAGATTCGAACTTGTGACCAACGGATTAAAAGTCCGCTGCTCTACCAACTGAGCTAACGTCCCGACCGATTGCATCAACCCAGACTGATCAGACTGCTGCAAAGCCTCGGATTATAGCGTCTTTTTTGACCCCAACTTGGAAGTTGTCGCAAGTTTGTCGAGCACCCACCCAGCAGCGCACTGCCCGAAGGTGGCCGTGACCGCGACCACCGAGCCATAGCCATGGCAGTTCAAAGTGCCGTCGCCCTGGATGTTGCAGGACGCATCGGGAGGAGCCACAGCTTCACGGCTGAACACGCAGGTCACACCGATCTTCTTGCCCTCGCGCGGTGCGCTGTGGTGCTTGCGCATCTGGTAGCGCAACTGCGCCAACAGAGGGTCATGGGTCGTGTAGGCCAGGTCATCCACATCGACCTTGTGGGCCTGGCGCTTGCCACCGGCAGCGCCGACAGCAATGTGCAGAACACCTGCAGATTGCGCCCATGCTGCGATAGCCACCTTGGCCCGCACCTGGTCACAGGCATCGATGACCGCATCAACTGGGGTCGTCAATAACCCAGGCCAGTTGCCAGGCTCCACAAACTCCTCAATGCAATGAATGGTGCACGCCGGATGGATCTGGGCAATACGGTCCCGCATCGCCAGCACCTTGGCCTGGCCCACCGTATCTGTCAGCGCATGAATCTGGCGGTTGATATTGGACTCGGCGACATGGTCCAGATCGACCAGGGTGATCTGGGCCACGCCGCTGCGCGCCAGCGCCTCTGCGGCCCAGGACCCCACCCCGCCAATGCCGATGACGGCAACATGAGCGCGGCGGATTCTCGCCACGCCTTCCACGCCATACAACCGCGCCAACCCACCAAACCGGCGCTCCAGTGAAGCCTCAGACTCTTGCGGCAAAGGCAACCCCGGCGAAACGATCTCGCCCGGCATTACTTCAAGCGGGACAGACGCTCTTTGGCAGCGACAGCCGCCTCAGATTGTGGGTAGGCGCGAACCAGATCTTCCAGCGTCTTGCGTGCGGTGCGCGTGTCCTTGAGTTCGATCTGGCAGTTGGCAATCGACAAAGCGGCCTCCGGAGCCCGGGCATGGCCGGGCGCGTCCGCCAGCATTTGTTTGAAGTTACCGATGGCATCCTTGTACTCCCGCGTGGCGTACTGGGCGTTGCCAAGCCAGAAGCGCGCTGATGGCACAAAACCGCTGCGCGGATACTGACGCACAAATCCCGCGAATGCCGTGCTGGCCTCGGGGAATTTGCCGGATCGGAAGACCGCAAGTGCGGCCTCGAAATCCCGCTTTTCTGCAGGATCCGCCTGAAACTCCTTGCCATCCACCGCCACCTTGACGGGCTCGAACTGGCGAAGCCGCTCATCCACCCCTTGGGCGATGTCCTTCTGGCGTCGCTGAAGGTCGCCCACGTCGCGCAGCAGCTGCTCGTTTTGGCCATTAAGCTTGGCCTGCTCAGCCCGCAGAGTCTCTATCTGCGTCTGCAGATCCAGAAGGCTGCGGCGCAGCTGGGCATTTTCTTCACCCAGCTTGCGCAGTTCCTCGGCAGAGCGCTGGCTGGACATTTGCAGACCATCCACGCGCTGGCGCATTTCCAGGATGGCCCGGCGTGCCTCGCCATCCTCAAAAATGGCCGCCTGGGCCGAGGGCAGCAAGGCCACCGACAACGCGGCAGCCGCCAAGAGCCGAAGAGGGAACACCACGGCAGCGGTTCGCATCAACGGTAGGACAGTTCAGCACGGCGATTCTTCGCGTGCACATCTTCTGTACCACCCTGGGCTGCGGGCTTCTCCTTGCCAAAGCTCACAGCTTCCACCTGGCTGTCCGGTACGCCCAGCAGGCCCAGCGAACGGCGCACAGCCTCCGCACGCTTCTGGCCCAGTGCCAGGTTGTACTCGCGACCACCACGTTCATCGGTGTGGCCTTCGATCATGACCTTGCGGTTGGGGGTTGCCTTGATGAAACGGGAATGCGCTTCGATCACGGACTGGAACTCGGGCTTGATGACATAGCTGTCGTAGTCGAAGTACACGATGCGCGCCACGCCCACGGGGCCTGCGCCATCGCGGCCGGATTGTCCCAGATCCACACCGGCCACGCCGCTCTGAGACGTATTGCCAGAGTTGGCACCGCTGTTGGCACCGCCCATGGTGGACGTTGCGTTTTTGTCTTCGACGGGAACATCGTCCAGCTTCACGCCAGAGCTGCAGCCGGCGACCAGCGCAACAACGGTAAGGGCAAGGGTAAAACGTTTGATCATCCAAATTTCTCCTGAAGGCTTGATAACTGAAAATGTCGATAAGTTCATTGCTTTTGAAACGGACCCCAGTCGGGTTCGCGCAGATCGCCCGCCTGCCCTGCAAGGCGGGCCTTGATCTTGCCGTCCAGCGTGGTGGTCATCAGTGCCTCACGCCCCTGCTGCTGGGTGGCGTACACGATGAGGCGGCTGTTCGGGGCAAAGCTCGGGTTTTCGTCGGCCATGGTGTCGGTCACGGCATTCACGGTGCCTGTGGACAGGTCCATCACGTGCAGCTTGAAAGCCCCGCCCACGCGGGAGATATAGGCCAGCCAGCGCCCGTCCGGACTCACCGTGGGCGAGATGTTGTAGGTGCCCGTGAAGGTTACGCGCTCGGCGTTTCCGCCCGAGGTACCTACCTTGTAGATCTGGGGGGCGCCACCACGGTCACTAACAAAAAAGATGCTGCGGCCATCGCCCGAGAACACCGGCTCGGTGTCAATGCCGGAGCTCTGCATCAGGCGACGAGGCTCGCCGCCATTCGCGTCGATGGTGTAGAGCTGCGAGCCACCGTCGCGGCTCAGCGTCACCGCGAGCGAACGCCCGTCCGGTGCCCAGGCAGGCGCACTGTTGGAGCCCCGGAAGTTGGCAATCAGGCGGCGACGGCCTGACGCCACGTCGTGCACATAGACCACCGGCTTGCGGGATTCGAAGGACACATAGGCCAGCTGCCCTCCATTGGGCGACCAGGCGGGGGAAATGATGGGCTCCGGGCTCGACAGCGCCGATTGCGCGTTCTCGCCATCGGCATCGGCCACCCACAGGCTGTAACGGGGGCCCGTCTTGGTCACATAGGCGATGCGCGTTGAGAAAACGCCGCGCTCGCCCGTGAGCTTTTCGTAGATGAAATCGGCAATGCGGTGTGCCACCAGGCGCAAGTCGCCCTGGGTCACGACAAAACTCTGCCCTCCCAGGTCCTGCCCCTTGACCACGTCCCACAGCCGAAAGCGCACATCAAAACGCCCGTCGGCCAGCCGCGTCACGCTGCCCGTGGCCAGCGAGTCGGCACTTTTTTGCCGCCACAGCGCTACATCGGGACGGGCGGTTTCGTCCAGTGCCGCGCCCGCAGCGTCGATGGCGCGAAACTGGCCACTGCGCTCCAGATCGGCCTGGATGATGGCCGCAATCTTCTGGGGGGCTTGTGCCTCGCCCCGGAAGGGGGCAATGGCGATGGGCAACTGGGTGAGACCCACGCCCGTCACCTCGACGCGAAACTGCGCCAGGGCCGGAAGGGAGGGGGTTGCAATGAGCGCGGCCAAAAGCTGGCGGCGCAAGGGAAGCGGCGAAGCCGCAAAGGAGAGGTGTTTGGAGATTCGATCTGTGGTCATTGGCATCCAGCAGTGGCCGAACAAATGCCGAAGGGCAACCCTGAATGGTACACACAGCGGTAAACCCCCTGTGACAAACTGTGCCTCCACATGTGCTTCATGTGCACCATATCCGGTTGGGCTGGGTATGCGCCTTGGGCACAGACTGCGGCCCCAAGGAGCACAACCTTAGAATCCGGGCCACATGCATGCCACCGACACGGGCTCTACGCCTGCCCACGCCCCCTCCTCGCCACCCGCCAGCCTGACCACGCGCCTGAAGCGGCTGTCCGTCTATTTCGGCGGCCAGCGGCTGGCCTGGGGCCTGGCGATTGCCGCCACCCTCGTGGGGGCAGTGACCGAACCCCTGATCCCGGCCCTGCTGCAGCCCCTGCTGGACCAAGGCTTCACCCAAGGGAGCCTGGAGCTGTGGATGGTCCCTCTGGCCATTCTGGGTATCTTCTTCGTGCGCGGGCTTGCCCAGTTTGTGGGCCAGTACGCCCTCGCGCGCATCGCCAATGAAGGCATGCTTACCCTGCGCACTTCGTTGTTTGAACGGGTGCTTGCCGCAGAAATGGGCCTGTTCAGCCGCCAATCCGCCAGTGCGCTGTCCAACACTGTGGTCTATGAAGTCCAGACCGGGTCAACACTGCTCGTGCAGGCGCTGATGGGGATTTCGCGCGACGGATTCACGCTGGTCGCACTCTTGTTTTACCTGCTCTACCTGAACTGGCAATTGACGCTGATCGTGGCAGTGGTGGTGCCCGGCGTCGCCTGGATCATGAAGACGCTGTCCAAGCGGCTTTACCACCTCACCAAAAGCAGCCAGCAGGCCACTGACGAACTGGCCTATGTGGTGGAGGAAAACGTGCTGGCTCACCGCATGGTTCGGCTGCACGGTGCCCAGGAGAGCCAGGCCCGGCGCTTTGAGGGCCTCAGCCACAGCCTGCGACGGCTGGCCATCAAATCCACGATTGCGTCTGCAGCCATGACGCCACTGACCCAGCTGCTCGCCGCAGCCGCACTGTCGGTGGTGATCTGCATCGCACTCTGGCAGAGCCGTGGGGCCGTGGATGCCAAGGGTGTCACGGTGGGGGGCTTTGCAGCCTTCATCACGGCCATGCTGATGCTCATCGCCCCCATCCGGCGCCTGGCCGATGTTGCCAGCCCCATCACGCGCGGCGTGGCGGCCCTGGAGCGCGGCCTGGCACTGCTGGGCGAGACCGGCGCCGAAAGTGGCGGCCAGTACCGCACCGATCGGGTCCGGGGCGAGCTGGCGCTGGAACGGGTCACGGTGTCCTTCGGGCCGGACCATGCACCTGCCCTGGACCAGATCAGCCTGAAAGTGGCGCCCGGTGAAATCGTGGCACTTGTTGGCCCGTCCGGTTCAGGCAAGACCACACTCGTCAACCTTCTGCCGCGTTTTATTGCACCCGTAGAGGGCAACATCCTGGTCGATGGTCATCCCGTTCAGGACTGGGACTTGGGGTCGCTGCGCTCGCAGTTTGCAATGGTGAGCCAGGACGTGGTCATGTTCAACGACACCATTGCAGCCAATGTGGCACTGGGAACCACGGTGGACGAACAACGGGTGCGCGACTGCCTGGAAGCCGCGAACCTGGCGGGGCATGTCGCGGGACTGCCCCAGGGCATCCACACCATCGTTGGCCACAACGCCACGCAACTGTCGGGCGGGCAGCGCCAGCGGCTGGCCATTGCACGGGCCCTGTACAAGGATGCCCCCATCCTGATCCTGGACGAAGCAACCTCAGCGCTCGACACCGAATCCGAGAGGCTGGTGCAGGACGCCCTGCAGCGCCTGATGCAGGGCCGCACCACACTGGTCATTGCCCACCGCCTCTCCACCATCGAACACGCCAACCGTGTGGTTGTCATGGAGCGCGGCCGCATTGCCGAACAAGGCACCCACAGCGCACTGATGGCGCAAGGTGGGCTGTATGCCCGCCTGCAGGCGCGTCCAGCCGTCGGCAGCGCCGCGCCAGAGTAGCCCTCGGCGACAGCAGGCTACCTGCTGTTTACCACTTGCCCCGGTTGGGCTGGCGCCGCCGAATGGCGGCAGCAATTTTCTCGGCAGACTCCGTGCGGCTCACACGCAAGGCGAAATCGGCGGCAGTCAAACCCAGCTGGTTCTTGAGCGTAGGGTCTGCGCCCTCGTCCAGCAAAAGCTGCACCGCCTCGATCGAGCCATAGTGCGCGGCCATCATGAGTGGTGTGGTGCCGTTGGGCGAGGTGGCATCGATGTAGGCATGGTTCTCCAGCAGCAGCGAGATGATGACCGCATGCTGCGGCGAGCCCGCCGATGCCGCATAGTGCAGCGGCGCCCAGCCGGTCTTGTTCACATCGGCCTCTCGGGCGATCAGCGCCTTCACCGCATCCACGTTGCCCTTGATCGCGGCGATCATGAGCGGGCTCTCGTCCTGGGCATTGCGGGCTTCCACGTTCACCTGGCGCGAGGCCAACAGTGCTGCAAAGGCCTTGTTGGCACCGTTCTGCAAAGCCAACGTGAGCCCCACCTGCCCCTTGGGGTCGCGCGTGTTGGGGTCAAAACCCCGGCGCAGCAATGCAGCGATCGCATCGCCATCGTCTCGCAGGATGGCTACAAAAAAATCTTCATAAGCACCCGCCCAGGCCCGGGCAGACACCAGGCCCAACGCCACAGCAGCCAAGGCAGAACGTCGTTGCAGGCTCATGCCATCACCCCCGGGAACAAGCGGTCGAAATTGCGGCTGGTGGCCTCCGCCACCACTTCCAGCGCCAGGCCCTTGGT
This sequence comes from Acidovorax sp. GW101-11A03, assembly GCF_059424825.1. Taxonomy (NCBI): domain Bacteria; kingdom Pseudomonadati; phylum Pseudomonadota; class Betaproteobacteria; order Burkholderiales; family Comamonadaceae; genus Acidovorax; species Acidovorax sp. GW101-11A03. The sequence continues at coordinate 10,875 of NZ_JBWKZU010000022.1, forward strand.
CTCTGCCACCTGCCGGGCCACATGGGGCACATACGACGGATTGTTGGTCTTGCCACGGTAGGGCACCGGGGCCAGGTAGGGGCTGTCGGTCTCGATGAGCATGCGGTCCAGCGGCACAAAGGCCACCACGTCGCGCAGCTCCTGCGCGCTCTTGAAGGTGACGATGCCCGAGAACGAGATGTAGTAGCCCAGATCCAGCGCGGCGCGCGCCACCTGCATGGACTCGGTAAAGCAGTGGAACACGCCGCCCGCCTTGTTGCCCGCACCGTCCTCGCCCTCTTCCCGCAAGATGGCCAGCGTGTCATCCGACGCGCTGCGCGTATGGATGATGAGGGGCTTGCCACAGGCCCGCGCCCCACGGATGTGGGTGCGGAAGCGATCGCGCTGCCACTCCAGGTCGGCAATGCTGCGCCCGCCTTTGCGGTCTTCCATACCGTAGTAGTCGAGTCCGGTTTCGCCAATGGCCACCACACGCGGCAGCGCCGCGCGGTCCAGCAGATCCTGCACGCTGGGCTCCGTCACACCCTCGTTGTCGGGGTGCACGCCCACCGTGCTCCAGAAGTTGTCATGGGCCAGGGCCAGGGCGTGCACGCCCTCGAACTCTTCCATGGTGGTGCAAATGCACAGGGCCCGGGTGACCTGCGCCTCGGCCATGGCCTGGCGGATGGCGGGCAGCTGGCTGACCAGTTCCGGGAAGTTGAGGTGACAGTGCGAATCAGTGAACATGTGATGAAAAACAAAAATGCCGACCAGCCAGCGCGGGTCGGCACAGAGGCAGCGGCGGCGCGGTCAGATGGTCTGGGTAGGACGGTCCGAGCCCAGCGCAGTTCCCAGCAGTTCCTCGATCTTGGCCTTGAGCTGGCGGGATTTTTCGTCCTTGGGGAACTGGATGCCCACGCCCTGGGTGCGATTGCCTGCAGCGCGGGCCGGCGTCACCCAGGCCACGCGGCCTGCCACGGGGTAACGCTGGGTGTCGTCGGGCAAGGTCAGCAGCACATAGACATCGTCGCCCAGCTTGTAGTCGCGCTGGGTGGGTACAAAGATGCCCCCTTCGGCAAAAAAAGGAATGTAGGCGGCATAAAGCGCGGCCTTTTCCTTGATGGCCAGCTGCATGACGCTGGGACGGGGCGCGGTGGATGGACTGCTCATGGGTGGGGGTGCGACTTAGTGTCTGGAGTGTAGGGTGTTTCGCGCCTGGGCGACAAGCGCCTCCAGCATGAGCCCGCCATTGAACGGATGGTCTGCCGTGCGCGCGGCCTTGGACAGCGCGCGCGACCAGCGCGTGAGCGCGCCCAGCGGCGGTGCCTTGGGCAGATCGGCCGGTGCAAAGTAGCGTGGTGCGGCGCCCACGCTGGCAGCCAGCAGGTCGTGGCAGAGCTTTTGCAGCGCGTCGATCACCTGGGCCGGAGCCCAGTCGCCCAGCGCCGTCACATCGCCCCGCGCCACCGCCTGCGGCAAGGCGGACCAGGCCTGCGGGCTGCGGCCCGACTGGGCCAGCGCCAGGGCGTCCTCGGGCCGCCCGCCTGCCGCACGCAGAAACGACGCTGCAGCATCCCTGGCCACGCTCTGGGCCTGCAACCAGGCCAAGCTGTCGGCCTCCACAGGCCAGACCATGGTGTGGCCCAGGCAGCGGCTGCGAATGGTGGGCAGCAGCTGGTGCGCAGCCTCGCTGGCCAGCACAAAACGCACGTCGCCCGGCGGTTCTTCCAGTGTCTTGAGCAACGCGTTGGCCGTGACATGGTTCATCTGCTCGGCCGGGTAGACCAGCACGGCCTTGCCTTTGCCACGCGCCGAGGTGCGCTGCGAAAACTCCACCGCATCGCGCATGGCTTCCACGCGGATCTCTCGGCTGGGCTTGCGCTTTTTGTCGTCGATGTCTGCCTGCGCCTTTTCCGACAGGGGCCAGCCCAGCGCCATCATCTGAATCTCGGGCATCAGCACGCACAGGTCGGCATGGGTGCGCACGTCAATGGCATGGCAGCTGCCGCACTGGCCGCAGGCACCCTGCGTGGTTGGCGCATCGCACAACCATGCGCGGACCAACTCCAGCCCCAGGGCGTACTGCCCCAGGCCCGACGGCCCCTGCAGCAGCCATGCATGGCCGCGCTGGGCCAGCAGGCTGGTGCGCTGCGCGGCGATCCAGGGCGCCAATGGCACGGCGGACTCGCTCATTGCGGCCCTCCCTGCGTGGCCACCATGATGGCCAGCCAGCCCTTGCGCACAAACACGCTGGTGAGCTGTTGCCACACACGGTGGCGCTCCTGCGCTGCATCCAGGCGTGCAAAACGCTGCGGTGCGGCAGCTGCGCGGTCTGCATAGCCCTGGGCCACGCGGCGGAAGAACTCGACCGGCTGGGCCTCGAAGCGGTCGGGCACACGCGCGCCGGCCAACCGCTCGGCCGCCACCTCAGGCGCCAGGTCAAACCACACCGTCAGGTCGGGTTCACGCATCAAACGGGCATCAGGCGCCAGTCCTGTCTGTGCCAGGCGCTCCAAAATTGATAGCACACTCAAATCGAAGCCCCGCCCTGCGCCCTGGTAGGCAAAGGTGGCGTCGGTGAACCGGTCGCACAGCACCACGTCGCCCCGGGCCAAAGCGGGCTCGATCACATTGCGCAGGTGATCGCGACGGGCGGCAAAGATCAGCAGGGACTCGGTGAGCGCATCCATGGGGTCGTTCAGGACCATCTCGCGCAGCTTTTCGGCCAGCGGTGTGCCGCCCGGCTCGCGGCTCACGGTAACCGTGCGGCCCTGGGTGCGGAACGCCGCGGCCAGGCCCTCGATGTGCGAGGACTTGCCTGCACCGTCGATGCCTTCAAACGTAATGAACAGACCGGGTCGTGACATGGGCGCCTTGGTTCAAGAAACTGTTTACTGCTGCCCGCGCTGGTAGCGGTTGACGGCGCGGTTGTGCTCCTCGAGCGAGGCGCTGAAGTGGCTGCTGCCATCGCCCTTGGCCACAAAGTACAGCGCGCGCGTGGCCTCAGGCTGCACGGCGGCCAGCAAAGCCGCCTTGCCAGGCATGGCGATGGGCGTGGGCGGCAGGCCGGGGCGGGTGTAGGTGTTCCAGGGGGTGTCGGTCTGCAGGTCGCGCTTGCGCAGGTTGCCGTCAAACTTCTCGCCCAGGCCATAAATCACCGTGGGATCGGTCTGCAGCAGCATGCCCACGCGCAGGCGGTTGACGAACACGCCCGCAATCTGGCCCCGGTCGCTGGCCTTACCGGTTTCTTTTTCAACGATGCTGGCCAGGATCAGTGCTTCGTCCGCCGATTTGAGCGGCGTGTCGGTCGCGCGCTGCGCCCAGGCGGCTTCGAGGCGCCGGTCCATGGCATGCATCGCCCGGCGCAGCAAGGCGATGTCGCTGGAGCCTTTGGCGTAGGTGTAGGTGTCCGGGAAGAAGCGCCCCTCGGGCGCCACGCCGGGGCGGCCCAGCTGGGCCATCAGCGCTTCGTCGGTCAGGGTTGCGGAGTCGCGCTTGAGTTGCTCTTCCTTGGCCAGCGCCTGGCGCACTTGGCGCCAGTTCCAGCCTTCGACCAGGGTGAGTGCGCGCAAGGCCTCTTCGCCCCGGGCGAGCTTTTGCAGCAGGCTGATGGGCGTGGTGCCGGGCGGGATTTCGTAGTTGCCAGCCTTGATGGCGCGGTCTTGCCCCGAGACGCGGAACCAGGCGTAGAGCAGGCGAGCATCCGTTTTCACTCCCGCCGCCACCACATCGCGGGCCACGCCGCGCGGCGTGGTACCGGGCTCGATGGCCAATTCCAGCGGCTCGGGCCCCAGGTCCAGCGGCTGGTGCAGCCACCAGTAAGCGGCACCGCCCAGTGCGATCCCCACCAACACGATCAAAGCCAGTAAACGTCGCACAACCCTGCTACCAATATGTATGAATCAGGGCATCATAATTCAGCGATGACCTACCCCTTGAATGGCATAGCCCCCCTGTCCCACCTCGGCGTGATTCGCGTGGAAGGCGAAGACGCCGCCAAGTTTCTGCACGGCCAGCTCACCCAGGATTTCGCCCTGCTCGGCATGGACCAGGCCCGCCTCGCGGCCTTCTTGTCGGCCAAGGGCCGCATGCAGGCCAGCTTCATCGGCTTCAAGCGCAGCGCCACCGAGGTGCTGCTGGTCTGCAGCCGCGACCTGCTGCCGCCCACGCTCAAGCGCCTGTCGATGTTTGTGCTGCGCGCCAAAGCCAAGCTCACCGACGCCACCAACGACTTTGCCCTGTACGGCCTGGCCGGAGACGCTGTTCCGGGCGGCAACCAGCCCGCCTGGACCAAGGCCGACACCGGCAACGCGTCGGTGGTCCATCTCTACCCCGCCAACGGCCAGCCCCGCGCGCTGCGGGTGGCCCCGGCAGCAGACCCCGCCCCCACAGGCCCCGCGCTGGACGAGGCGCTGTGGCGCTGGAGCGAAGTAAAAAGCGGCGTGGCCACGCTGACCACGCCCTTGGTCGAGGCCTTTGTGCCCCAGATGCTCAACTACGAATCCGTGGGCGGCGTGAACTTCAAGAAGGGCTGCTACCCCGGCCAGGAAGTGGTGGCGCGCAGCCAGTTTCGCGGCACGCTCAAGCGCCGCGCCTACATCGCCCACGCGGCGGCCGAGGTGGCCGTGGGTGCCGAGGTGTTCAACACAGCAGACCTGGAGCAGCCCTGCGGCACGGTCGTGCAGGTGGCACCCGCACCGAGCGGAGGTTTCGACACCATCGTGTCGCTGCAGATCAGCGCAGCGCAAGAAGGCAACTTGCAGGTAGGTGCGGCGGGCGGCGTGGCGCTGTCGTTGGGTCCCCTGCCCTACCCTCTGCTCGAAGATATTTGAACAAAAATGGGCTCTTGCGCGCGTCTATCAAGCGCAGGAAGCTCACTTTTTAATAGCAAATCACTGTAACTGCCGCGCCATCGCAATGTGCGCGATACCGGCTTCTTCATAGGGCTCACCCACCACGGCGAACCCCGCGCGGCGGTAAAAGCCCTCGGCGCTGCTCTGGGCGTGCAGCTGCACCTCGGTGTCGCCCCGGGCACGCGCCGCGTCCACCAGCGCATCCAGCAACTGTCGCCCCCATTGCGCACCACGCACCGAGCGGTCCACCGCCATGCGGCCAATGCGGCCCACGCCCGGTGAGGGCTGCAGCAGGCGGCCTGCAGCGATGGGCATGCCCAGCCGGTTGTAGAGCACGGCATGGCGGGCTGAGATGTCGTGGGTATCGGCCTCGACTTCGGCGGGAATGCCCTGCTCGTGCACAAACACCGCCGTGCGCACGCGGCCTGCGTCACGGCCCAGGGTGTTCCAGTCGCCGGTGCGCACCTCGGCCATCTCGGCGCCCGCTTCAAAGCCTTCAAAGATCGCGCGCAGTGCGGGCGGCACGGGGCGGGAGGTCTGCGTGGCCGGGTCGGCAAACACATAAACCAGTTCGGCCGAGATCAGCAGCCGGTCGCCACAGAAAATGCCGGCCGTAAACAGGCAGGACGAGTTGCCGATGCGCGTGGACCGCATGCCCACGTCCAGCGTGTCATCGAGCCGCGCCGAGGCGTGGTATTCCACGGTGGCCTTTTTCACATACAGCTCGCCGCCCAGGGCCAGCAGACTCGCCTCATACGGCAATGCCAGCGCGCGCCAGTAGTCGGACATGGCCGTGTCGATGTACATGAGGTAGTGCGCGTTGAACACGATCTTTTGCATGTCCACCTCGGCCCAGCGCACGCGCAGGCGGTGGAAACAACGGAAGTCACTGCGTTGCATGGATTGATTTACTCCAGGTGAAAAGCCAGGCGCAGCGCACGGGCCGCGTCGGCATGGGCCTTGCGCGCTTCGGGGATGGCGCGGCCCATCTTGATGAATTCGTGGGTCACACCGCGGTAGATGTCCAGGTCCACCGGCACGCCCGCCAGGCGCAGCTTGTCGGCGTAATCAATGCCTTCGTCCACCAGCGGGTCGCATTCGGCCAGACCGATCCACGCGGGTGCCACGCCCTCCACGTCCGGCGCCAGCAGCGGCGCAAAACGCCAGTCCTCGCGCTCCTCGCGCGTGGTTACGTAATGGCCAAAGAACCAGCTGATGGCGGGCTCCTCCAGCACCAGGCCGCGTGCAAAGGTGGCGTGCGACGGCGTGTCCTGGTGCGCCGCGCAGCCGGGGTAGATCAGCAGTTGCAGCGCCAGCGGCAGGCCCGTATCGCGCGCCAGAATGGCGTTGACAGCGGCCAGCGTGCCGCCTGCGCTGTCACCGCCCACGGCCAGGCGCTGGGGGTCAGCGCCAAGGCGTTCCGCGTTGACAGCGAGCCACTGCAGCGCGTCCCAGGCATCGTTGCTGGCCGTGGGAAAGCGGTGCTCCGGCGCCAGCCGGTAGCCCAGCGACACCACCAAACAACCGGCCAGGCGCGCCAGCTCGCGGCACAGGATGTCGTGCGTGGCGATGTTGCCGATGGTGAAGCCGCCGCCGTGCGTGTACAGCAGCATGGGCAGGCCCTTGTCGGTGCTGGGTGCGTACAGCCGAGCGGGCAGCTGAGCACCGTCGCGGGCCGGGATCTGCAGGTCTTCCACCCGCGCCAGCGCAGCCTGGGGCACCTCCAGCACATCGGCACCTGCCTGGTAGGCGATACGTGCCTCTTGCGGCGTGCGCGTGTGCAGCGGCGGGTGCCCGGCGCGGGCCATGCGTTCGAGCACGCTGCGCATCTGCGGAGTCAGGCGGGTGTGGTGGATGTGCAGGTCAGTCAACGGTGAGGGTCTCGGTGGCAGAAAGAAAACGCCCGCGCAGCGGCGGGCTGATGGGGAGACTTACTTGAAGGTCACGCGCACGGGTGCGGCGCCCGGCAGGCCCTCATAGGTCGCTGTCACCGACAGCCCCGACTTGGGCGGCAGCAGCGGCGAGAACGAGCCCAGACTGATCAGATCGCCCGGCTGCATGGCCAGGCCCTCCTGTGCCAGCGCACCTGCCAGCCACACCACGGCGTTGAGCGGGTGCTCCAGGATGTCGCTGCCCTTGCCGCCGCCCAGGCGCGCACCCGCGCCATCGGTCAACGACACGTTCATGTCGGCCAGGGCCTTGAGCATGGCAAAACGTTCGCCCCGGTACACGGGCACCGCAATGGGGGCACCGGCCACGCCCAGGCGGGCACCCACGTTGATGGCCGTCACGCCCGCACCGTTGAGCTTGGGTGGCGCCTGCACCATCAGGTCGGGCAGTTCGATGAACGGGATGATCTGGTCCACGGCGTCCAGCACGTCCATGGGGGTCTTGGCCTGGTTGATGGCAGCGCTTTTCACGCGCACCAGCATGTCGGCCTCGTACAGGGGGCGGGCACCGAATGCAGGGTCCACCGTAGCACCGCTGGCCAGCACCATGCCTTCGTAGAGCTTGCCCCACACGGGCTTGTCGGTGTTAAAGCGCTTTTGCACGGCGGGGTTGGTCAGGCCGGCCTTGTAGCCGATCACCTTGCCCATGCGCTGGGCCAGCAACGCGTTCACCTTGCCGCGTGTGCAGGCGCCATCTGCGTCGGTGAGGTTCTCGGGGTTGGCGGCCGGGGTCTTGGCCACATAGTTGGCCACCAGGTCGGCGGCCTGCGCGTCCGTGAGGCACTGGGCCTGGGCCGTTGTCACAGATGCGACGGCCAGCAGGGCCGCCATCAGGGTTTGCTTCGTTTTCACGCGTGTCTCCTCCTTATAAAGTGGGCTCAGAACCCATACCAAGGGCTGGCGGGCTATCGTAATCGCTGGCACTCCCATTCACACATCCTGTTGCACCATGGCTTTCATCTACTACGTCACCCAGATCCAGTTTGAATTCGGCGCCGTCCAACTGCTGAAGCAGGAATGCGAACGCGTGGGCATCACTCGCCCGCTGATCGTGACGGACCCCGGCGTGAAAGCCGCTGGCGTGCTGCAAAAGGCGCTGGATGCGCTGCCCGGCATGACGGTGGCCGTGTTTGACCAGACCCCCTCCAACCCCACTGAGGCCGCTGTGCGCGCCGCCGTGGACATGTACAAGGCCCAGGGCTGCGACGGCCTGATTGCCGTGGGTGGCGGCTCCGCCATCGACTGCGCCAAGGGCATCGCAATTGCGGCCACGCACGAAGGGCCACTGACGCACTACGCCACCATCGAAGGCGGCTCGCCGCGCATCACGGACCGCGCCGCGCCTCTGATCGCCGTGCCCACCACCAGCGGCACGGGCAGCGAGGTGGCGCGCGGCGCGATCATCATCGTGGATGACCACCGCAAGCTCGGCTTTCACTCGTGGAACCTGGTGCCCAAGACGGCCATCTGCGACCCGGACCTCACCCTCGGCCTGCCCCCCATGCTCACGGCGGCCACCGGCATGGATGCGATTGCGCACTGCATGGAAACCTTCATGTCTGCCGCGTTCAACCCACCCGCCGACGGCATTGCGCTCGATGGCCTCACGCGCGGCTGGGCAAACATCGAGCAGGCCACCAAGAATGGCAGCGACCGCGACGCACGCCTGCACATGATGAGCGCCAGCATGCAGGGCGCCATGGCCTTCCAGAAGGGCCTGGGTGCCGTGCACTCGCTCAGCCACAGCCTGGGTGGCGTGAACCCGCGCCTGCACCATGGCACGCTCAACGCCATGTTTTTGCCCGCCGTGGTGCGCTTCAATGCGCAGGCGGAATCGGTGCAGAAGGAAAAGCGCCTGGAGCGCATGGCCCACGCCATGGGCCTGGCCAGCGCAGGCGACATCCCCGAGGCCATCCGCGACATGAACGCCCGCCTGGGCCTGCCCACCGGCCTGGCCGCCATGGGCGTGAACGAGGCGATGTTCGACGACATCATCAAAGGCGCCATGGCCGACCATTGCCACAAGACCAACCCGCGCATTGCCAAGCCCGAGGAGTACCGGGACATGTTGGCGCAATCGCTCTGACACGGTGGCCGTCCGGGCCCGGCACTGGCCTTCAGCCGACCACGCAGGCCCCGGCAGCCGTGACCCGGGGTTGATCATTACAAAATGTCACAACCTCACCACAGTCGCCCACCAAGCTGCGGTGAAAAAGCAGCCCGCGCTGCACCAGCGGCTAGACTCCCCCCGGTTCACCATTAATTAACGATTCATTACCTGGGATGGGGGAGAGGGCCACCGCCGATGACGCGCACCGCAAATCTCAGCACCTGGCTTCTGCGGGGCACCTACCCCCGGCTCTACATCCCCATCGCGCTGATCATCCTGCTGGTCAGTGGCGTGCGCTACCACTACTTGCTGCAGGCCGAAACCGAAGAGGTCCACCGCCATGCTGCGGCCGAGCTACGCCGAGCCAGCGACTACCTCTTGCCGCGCCTCGCGGCGGTGCCCACCGCTGATGCAGCCACCCTCAGCAGCATCCTGCAGGACGGCATCACCCACCTGGGCCCCGGCGTGCAGGCGCTCCGATGGGTGCCCTCCGAGTCGGCCCAGCAACCCGCTTTGCCTGCCGCCGAGGTACACGCACCCATCCCCACCGCCCCGACAGCCCCGGCATGGTTCGCCCGCTGGCTGGACATCCCCCGGCCCCTGCAGCAATCCGCCCAGCGCTTGGCCGACGGCACCCCTGGCCGCCTGAGCATCGCGCTGCAAACCCAGCCGCTGGTGGACCGCGTCTGGGGCACGGTGATCGTCCAGGCCCGTATCTCGGCGCTCAATATCTTCACCATCCTGTTCCTGCTCACCCTGCTGCTGCGCGCCAATGCGCGCATGTTGCGGCGGCTGGCACAGGCCACCGATGCGTTCCGCCAGGGCTACCTGGGCACCCGCATGGAGGTGACCGGTACCCTCGAATCCCGGGCCATGGCCGAGGCGTTCAACGACATGGCGGGCAAGGTCCAGTCGCTGGTGCTGTCGCTGCACGAAACCCAGCGCCAGCAAAGCGAGCAACTGCATTTCACGCGGCAGCTGATCGACGCCCTGCCCCTGCCCGTGTTTGTGCGCGATGCCGACGGCACCTATGTGGACACCAACCGTGCGTGGCAGCGGCTCTTCCAGGCCCCGGTGGACCCGACCGGTGCCCACCACGCCTCCAACGTGCCCGAGGCCCTGGCGCCCGAACACTCGGCCCAGGTCGCCAACGCACAGGACAACGTGGTCGCGATCCACCCCCTCCACACCGTCCACCAGCCGCCGCTGTACATGGCGTACTACGAAGCGCCCTTCACCAGCACCAGCGGCTCGCTGGCGGGCACCATCGGCACCCTGGTGGACGTGACCGAACGCAAGCGCGCCCAAGAGGCCCTGCAGGCCGAGAAGGAGCGCGCCGAAGTCACGCTTGCATCCATCGGCGACGGGGTCATCACCACCGACCTGGCGGGGCGCATCGACACCCTCAACGAGGCCGCGCAGCTCATGACCGGCTTCACCGCCGAGCAGGCCGTGGGCCGGCAGCTGGACGATGTGTTCCGCCTGTACGAAGAGCCCGCCAGCCGCAATGCCAGCTCCGCCGCCGAGCGCGACAGCCAGCCCGGCGCGCTGCAGCAGGCCACCCACGAGGTGCTGATCCACCGCTCGGGCGAACGCTACGCCATCGAATACACCGCCTCGCCCATCCGCCAGCACAACGGCAAGGCCGTGGGCTGCGTGCTGGTGTTTCGCGATGTGACCGAAGCCCGCAACCTGCGCCACCAGATCTCCTGGCACGCCCGGCACGACCCGCTGACCGGGCTCTACAACCGCACTGCCCTGGCCGAGCGCCTCACGCACGCCCTGTTCGTGGCCCGCAACAAGGGCCTGCTGCTGGCCGTGTGCATGCTGGACCTGGACCATTTCCAAGCCGTGAACGACGCCTTTGGCAACCGCGTGGGCGACCGCCTGCTCAAGGAAACCGCCCGGCGCCTGGGCGCCTTCATCACCCAAAGCGATGCCGTGGCCCGCATGGGCGGCGACGAATTTGTGCTGCTGCTGGGCGAACAGCCCGACATCCCGGCCATCGAAGCCCGCCTGACCGTGCTGATGCAACAACTGGCCGCGCCCTATGCCATCGACAACCGCGAGGTGAACACCACCGTGAGCATTGGTGTGGCCGTGTTCCCACACGACAACGCCAGCCCCGACACCCTGCTGCGCCACGCCGATCAGGCCATGTGCCAGGCCAAGAGTTTTGGCCGCAACCAGCTGCACGTGTTCGACGTGCAGCAAGATCACGCCGTGCAGACCCAGCACACCCGCCAGACCCGCGTGGCCCAGGCCCTGCACGCGGGCGAGCTGGTGCTGCACTACCAGCCCAAGGTCAACCTGCGCACCGGCGAGATCATCGGGCTGGAGGCCCTGCTGCGCTGGCAGCACCCCACCGAAGGCCTGCTGGGCCCGCAACACCTGCTGCCCCTGGTGGAAGACACCGACCTACAGGTCGAGCTGGGCGAATGGGTGCTGCGCCAGGCCCTGGCCCAGATGCGGCAGTGGACCGACGCAGGCATGCAGTGGGAGGTCAGCGTCAACATCGCCGCAGCCCACTTCCACAGGCCCAACTTCGTGCCGCGCCTCAAGGACATCCTGCACACCTGCCCCGAGGTGTCCCCCACCCGGCTGGAGCTGGAGATCCTCGAATCCGCCGCGCTCGAAGACATGCAGTACATGCGCAGCATGATGCAAAGCTGCCAGGCCCTGGGCGTGCGGTTTGCGCTGGACGACTTCGGCACCGGCTACTCGTCGCTGTCCTACCTCAAGCGCCTGCCCGCCGAGACGATCAAGATCGACCAGTCCTTCGTGCGCGGCATTCTGGAGGACGGCGACGACCTCACCCTGGTTCAGGCCATCTTGGCCCTGGCCGCCGCCTTCCACCGCCATGTGGTGGCCGAAGGCGTGGAGACCGCCGAACACGCGGCCCGGCTGCTGGAGCTGGGCTGCGAGCGGGCGCAAGGCTACGGCATCGCACGGCCCATGGCCGCCCATGAGGTGCTGGGCTGGGCGCGCGACCATGCGGCCCGCCACGCCGCCCGGGCGGTGCAGGACGCGGCCGCGCGGCGCCCCGCGTCGGCTTGAGGGCCAGGGCGGCGAACTGGCCAGGCCGCGCTCGCCCTGCATTCAGACCGCGTTCACCCCCACCTACAGCGGATGCACAGCCCCCATGTCGGGCCGCTGCAGCCACTCGGCCCATTCATCCGCCAGTTGCTGGCTGGCGCTGGTGGCACCCAGCCAGGCCTGGGCGCGGGCGCGGCTATCGGTGCCGTAGTGGGTGAAGTCCTTGCGGTCGGGCAGCTTGGCGTTGGGCAACGCGCGAACCCAGTCGGGGTTGGGCGACAGCACCACCATGTTGTCCAGCGCCGGGGTGGCCCGGTGGCGCCACCTCAGGCCCTTGTCCAGCCAGCCCGGCACCACCCGGTGCTGAAAGTGCGGATACAGCACGATGCCCGCAGAACCCGGGCGCACACCTGTCGCAATGGCATCCACCCCCTCGTTTTTCAAGGTTTTCAGGCCGTCTGCGCGCGTCCCCATTGCCTTTTCAGCTATCAAATTAGAAGCATCCGAGCCCGCCCGATCATAGGCCAGATGCAGGTGGTAGTCAGTGATGCCGCCATCCCAGTACGCCCCGGGCGGCGCCCCCGGAATGTTGTGCACGGCCTGCAGCACAAAAGGGATGGAGCAGCTGGCCTGCAGCGCGGCCATGAAATTGGCCGAACTGAGCCGCACCTGCCGCGTGCGGTAGTCCGATGTGCCAAACGGCAGGGCCGCACAGGCCGCCCCCGGCACCGATTCATCGGGCGACGAGAACACCACCCGCTCCAGCCAGGCCCCCATGGCCTTGCGGTGGACGGTGTTGGTCAGGAAAGCGCCCAGGTAGCCCAGCGGCGTTGCCACGCCATGCTCGCGCCCCAGCAGGTGCCGCCCACGCGACGTGATGATGTGCAGGCGATAGCGCGGGTGGCTCAGCACCTCATCCACCCGCCCGCCATAAAACGCATCCAGGTTGCGCCCAAACCGCTCGCTCACATGGGCCGCCGTGGGGTGTTTCTTGCCCGGGGGCAGCTCATAGTCCTGGTGGATGTAGTCATGCTCCAGCCGCTCGAACGCCGCCACCGATTGCTGCAGACAGGCGGTGGCCATCCGCCACGCGCCAATCGATGCGCCCACCAGATGCACGGGCTGGTCCGACCGTGGCAGCCACTCCCCAAAAATGAACCGGTCCAGCGGCCCCAGGATCAGCCCCTTGGGCCCCCCTGCGGCAGCAGGGATCACGCCCACATCGCCGGGCTGCAGGCCGTTGCGTTCAAGGTGTTGTCGGGCGCGGGGGCCGGCGTGGATGCGCAGTGCTTTCATGGCGGCGATTGTCGCAAAGCAGCACGCTGCGGACTGTCGCCAAGCTGCGCAGGCCCCAGGGGCCTACACCACAAAATCCGCCACTTCCGGCTTCGCTGTCCAGTCGATGGGATCCTGCTGCAGCACCATGTCAATATCCAGGCCCAGGGTCAGCCCCACTTCACCGGGGAAAGACACGGCCAGCTCCTTTTCGCCCAGCTCGGCCTCGCGAGCACGCGCTCGCCAGGCGGCCAGGTGGATCACGCCCGCGAGGGGCTCATAGGCTTTGTTGTCGAACGGCGCGCTCTGGTACTGCAGGGCGTCGATCACCACCTCGGGCAGTTGCCAGCGGCGCGCGCAGCCGGCCGTGACATGGCCGTAGCTGTAGCCAAAGATGCGCTGCTCGATCTTGTCGCGGCGCAGGTCAAAGGGTGCCACCAGGGTGTTGACCGACTGCGCCTTCTCCGGGTCGGCAAGGTGGATCACCAGCTCGCCCACCGCGTGCAGCAAGCCCGCCGTGTAGGCCGCAATCTGGTTTTGGTGCACGATGCCCGCCAGGGAACGGGCCAGCTTGGCGGTGTTGAGGCTGTAACGCCAGAACTGCTGCATGTTCACCCCTGGCACCGAGCGCGAAGTGGTGCCCAGCGGCGCCGACGACACCAGCGTGCGCAACTGGGCTATGCCCAGCAGCGCCAGCGCCTCGGGGATACCCGCGATCTGGCGCGGCAACTGGAAGGTGGGGGAATTGGCCAGCTCCAGCAGGCGCGCGGCCAGGGCCGGGTCGGTGCCAAACAGCTGGTTCAGGCGGCGCAGGCTGGGTTCGCTCTGGGCCAGTTCGCTCATCAGCAGCGCCACGGCGCGCGGCAGGCTGGGCAGTGCCACAGGTTGGGCCAGCAGTGCGTTCAACTCCATGGGACAGGGCACCTGTTGTGGTGGGGGTGCTGGCGATTATGGCCCCCCGCAGGGCCCCACCGCCAGCCCGCAGTTACCGGCCCTTGGCCTGTTGCAACTTCGCAAATGCCGAGGCCATGGCCGATGGCTGGGCCGCCTCGTTGCCACGGCGCGGCGGCTGGGCGTAGCCCCGGCCTGCACCTTCAAAACGGTTGTCGCGCGGTCCCCGGTCGCGGTCACCCTGCTGGCGCGGCGCGGCGTCCAGCTTCATCGACAGGCCGATGCGCTTGCGCTCCACATCCACCTCCATGACCTTGACCTTGACGATGTCGCCGGTCTTGACCACCTCACGCGCGTCGTTCACAAACTTGTGCGCCAGTTGGCTCACATGCACCAGGCCGTCCTGATGCACACCCAGGTCCACAAAGGCGCCAAACTGGGCCACGTTGCTCACCGTGCCCTCCAGCACCATGCCTTCCTTCAGGTCCTTGATGTCTTCCACGCCATCGTTGAAGCGCGCCACCTTGAAGTCGGGGCGTGGATCACGGCCGGGCTTTTCCAGTTCGGCCAGGATGTCCTTGACGGTGATCACGCCAAATTTCTCGTTGGCAAACAACTCGGGCTTCAGGGTCTTGAGCATGTCGGCGCGGCCCATGATCTCGGCCACCGGCTTGCCCGTCTTTTCCATGATCTGCTCGACCACGGGGTAGGTTTCGGGGTGCACACCCGTCATGTCGAGCGGGTTCTCACCGCCGCGAATGCGCAAGAAGCCCGCGCTCTGCTCAAACGTCTTGGCGCCCAGGCCCGCCACGTCCATCAGCTGCTTGCGGCTCTTGAACGCACCATTGGCTTCACGCCAGCGCACCACGGCCTTGGCCACGCTGCCCGACAAGCCCGACACGCGGCTGAGCAGCGGCACGCTGGCCGTGTTCAGGTCCACACCCACCGAGTTCACGCAGTCCTCCACCACCGTGCCCAGCGTGCGCGCCAGCTCGCTCTGGTTCACGTCGTGCTGGTACTGGCCTACGCCAATGCTCTTGGGGTCGATCTTCACCAGCTCGGCCAGCGGGTCCTGCAGGCGGCGGGCGATGGAGGCGGCGCCGCGCAGGCTCACGTCCACGTCGGGCATCTCTTGCGATGCGTATTCGCTGGCGGAGTACACCGAGGCGCCCGCCTCGCTCACCACTACCTTCTCGATGGTGCGGTCGGCCTTGGCGGCCATCTTGATCAAGTCAGCGGCCAGCTTGTCTGTCTCGCGGCTGGCCGTGCCGTTGCCAATCGCAATCAGGTTCACGCCGTGCTTTTCCACCAGCTTGGCCAGGGTGAACAGCGAACCGTCCCAGTCGCGCTTGGGCTCGTGCGGGTACACCGTGGCCGTCTCCACCAGCTTGCCCGTGGCGTCCACCACGGCCACCTTCACGCCGGTACGGATGCCGGGGTCCAGGCCCATCACCACGCGCGGGCCGGCCGGAGCGGCCAGCAGCAGGTCGCGCAGGTTGTCGGCAAACACCTTGATCGCCACCTTCTCGGCCTCGTCGCGCAGGCGGGCAAACAGGTCGCGCTCGGTCGAGAGGCTCAGCTTCACGCGCCAGGTCCAGGCCACACACTTGCGGATCAGATCGTCGGCCTTGCGGCCCGCATGGCTCCAGCCCAGGTGCAGCGCGATCTTGCCTTCCGCCAGGCTGGGCTTGCCCGGCTCGGGTTCTACCGGCAATACCAGCTTGGCTTCGAGGATTTCGAGACCTCGGCCCCGAAACACCGCCAGCGCGCGGTGCGAGGGCACGCGGCCAATGGGCTCGTCGTAGTCAAAGTAATCGCGGAACTTGGAGACCTCAGGGTCGTTCTCGTTCTTGCTCTCCACCTTCTTGCTGCGCAGCAGGCCCTCGGCCCACAGCCACTCGCGCAGGTTCTGCACCAGGGCCGGGTCTTCGGCCCAGCG
Source organism: Acidovorax sp. GW101-11A03 (assembly GCF_059424825.1). NCBI lineage: Bacteria > Pseudomonadati > Pseudomonadota > Betaproteobacteria > Burkholderiales > Comamonadaceae > Acidovorax > Acidovorax sp. GW101-11A03. The sequence goes on from NZ_JBWKZU010000022.1 coordinate 26,907, forward strand.
CTCGCTCAGGATGTCGCGCACGCCATCCAGCACGGCGGGCACGGTAGAGAAATCGGCACCGGGCTTGCCATCGTCCAGCACTTCGGGCGGCTTGGTGAACGCGGCGGCCTCTACAGCCGGGTCCAGCGTGGGGTCGGCAAACAGCTTGTCGGCCAGTGGCTCAATGCCGAACTCGCGCGCAATCTGGCCCTTGGTGCGGCGCTTTTGCTTGAACGGCAGGTAGATGTCTTCCAGCTCCTGCTTGGTGGGCGCGGCCGCAATGGCAGCACGCAGTGCGTCGGTCAGCTTGCCTTGCTCGTCAATGGCCTTGAGCACGGCCACGCGGCGGTCTTCCAGCTCGCGCAGGTACGACAGGCGCGCCTCCAGCTCGCGCAGCTGGATGTCGTCCAGCCCGCCCGTCACCTCCTTGCGGTAGCGCGCGATGAAGGGCACCGTGGCCCCTCCATCCAGCAACTCCACCGCTGCGCGCACCTGGGATTCACTGACTTTGATTTCTGCGGCCAACTGCCGAACGATCTGCTGCATGGGGGAAAACTCTCTCAGACGCGGTCTAACGATAGGAACAAAAGGCGAAGCGCGGGAGTTTGCCACAGGCGGTTTGGCCATTCCCCGGCCCTCAGCGGCCGGATCGTCGATTGTTCTCAATACCGGAACAGTTAGTTTGCGACTGGGTGGTTTTTCTTTGAACACCATCGGCGTACAGTTCAACCCATCGATGAGCCGAACCCGCAAGGCGACTCACCGAACCGGTTCAGGAATGGTTTTTGACCCGGCTTTTTTGAGACGCTTTTTTAGCTTTTAAGGATTTTCATCATGAACAAGACCGCCCGTTTCCTCTCCATCGCTGCTGTTGCTGCTTTCGCCTCGTTTGGCGCCCATGCCGACGAAGCCGATGGCTCGCAATTCGCCCTGAAGTTCGACACGAACCGCACCCGCGCTGAAGTGCAAGCCGAAGCCGTAGTGGAAGCCAAGACCCACAGCATGGAACCCGCAGGCTCGCGCGTCGTGACCTACAAGTCCAACGCCGACCGCGCTGCAGTGCGTGCCCAGGCTGCCGAAGCCGTGCGCACGGGCCAGATCCCCCACGGCGAATTCAGCGCCATGTAATTGGTAGACCAACTGCTTGAGTTGGATTGAAGCAGTTGCGGGACTTCCCATGGCGGTGGCACTTTGCATTTGCGGGTGCTGCTGCCATGGGGAGTGTTAACTGAACCGCAGGGGCGGGCAGGCAGATCGGGCTCCCTTTGGGAGCCCTTTTTGTTTGTGGAGCGCGCAGCGCTTTCGCGCCTTCTTAAAATGGTGGACCGCTCTCGCACGCTCCATGCCCCTCCCCTCCTTCCCCATCCGCACCGAATGCCCCCCAGGCACCTGCGTCTGCGACCGGGATGCGTTGCTGCAGGCACCCAGTGGGGACGTCCGCATCCTGATGCTCACGCGCACCGAAGAGAAAAAGATGCTGGACCGGCTCGAAAACCTGGCCAGCCTGGCGGACCTGCGCAAGATGCAGGAGCGCATGGAGCAGCAGTTGGGCATTCGGCTGTCGATCACGCAAAGCCCGCACGAGGTGCGCAGCCTGCGGGGCATTGCGATCCTGGTGCATGAGCAGCCGGGGCTGTGCCGCAAGACGCGGCAGGCCATTCCGGCGGCCATCAAGAAGAGCATGGATGCGCAGCCGCAGATCACGTTTGACCTGCTCGACGAGGGCGGGTTGTTTGGCGGTTCTTAGCAGGCCCGCTGGCTACGCTGCCCGCCCCGGCCCCATGGCTGATTGACTGCGCATGCAAGATGATCTTTTTGGCGACACATTGCCCAAGCCCTTAGCGGAGGGGGCTGCAGCGCAGGCGCCTGTCTCTCAGCACCCGGCCAAAAAGGAAGATCCCCCTGCGCGGCGCACGCGGTCTGGAACGGTGGCGCCTGTCGTTCCCGACGATGCGTTGAAAACCCTGGCAGCCGCCTTGCCTGCGCAGTTGCGGCTGGGCACGTCGTCGTGGACCTACCCGGGATGGAAAGGGCTGGTGTGGGAGGGCGAGCATTCCGACGCACAGCTCTCCAAGCAAGGGCTGGCCGTATATGCGCAGCACCCGCTGATGCGCACGGTGAGCATTGACCGCAGCTTTTACCGCCCGCTCACGGTGAGCCAGTTTGAGCGCTATGCGTCGCAGGTGCCTGACGACTTCCGGTTTGTGGTGAAGGCGCCCAGCGTGGTGACGGATGCGCTGGTGCGCAGCGAGGACGGCCGGGGCCGCCAGCCCAACCCGGCGTTCTTGAGCCCCGAGCTGGCGCGCAGCGAGTGTGTGGAGCCCGCGCTGCAGGGCCTGGGGCACAAGCTGGGCGCGCTGGTGTTCCAGCTCAGCCCCCTGCCGCTGGCGCAGCTGGACCGCCTGCCGCTGCTGCTGGAGCGCCTGCGCACCATGCTGCTCGCCCTGCCCGCCCTCGCGCCCACGGCGCCCGATGGGGTGATTGCGGTGGAAGTGCGCGACCCCGAATGGCTGACCCCGGACTTTGCCGCCGTGCTGCGCGAAGCTGGCGCCACCTACTGCCTGGGCCTGCACGCCAAGATGCCGCCGCTGCAGGCCCAGCTGCCCATGCTGCGCGCGCTGTGGCCCGGGCCCCTGGTGTGCCGGTGGAACCTGAACCCGGTGCATGGCCCCTATGGCTATGAAGATGCCGAGCGGCTGTACGAGCCCTACGACCGCCTGCACCACCCAGACCTGGAGACGCGGGCGGCGCTGGCCGCGGTGATTGCGGGCGTCACGGGCCGGGGGCAAAACGCGCTGGTGACCATCAGCAACCATGCCGAGGGCTGCGCGCCGCTGACAGTGCGGGGTGTGGCGGAAGAGGTCGTGAAGCTGGGGGCGCGGTAGGCCCTGCTAGCGGCACTGCTAGCTGCGTGGGTTCGGAGCCCCAACGTGGCTTACGGATTCGCACTCAATGATTCAATACCGTTCGGGCTGAGCCCGTCGAAGCCCTGCGCCGCGCTTTGACAGTCTCCGCCCGAACGGTTTTTGCGCCTGCTCAGTGTGCGCAAAGACACGTCACGAGCCGTCACGAGCCGTCACGAGGTGCCAAGAGGTGCCAGCGCATCATGCAGCCGCCAGCTCGATCCGGTTGCGCCCGCCCTGCTTGGCGCGGTACATGGCGCGGTCGGCGCGGCGCACCAGCTCTTCGGGCAACTGGTCGCGCTGGGGCTGCAGACTGGCCACGCCAAAGCTCACGGTGACGATGCCGTGGGGCGCGCCTTCGTGGGGCAGCGCCAGTTGGTGGATGGCCTCTTGCACATGGCGCGCCACCTCGGCGGCGGCGGCTAGATCGGAGCCGGGCAGCAGCACCACAAACTCTTCGCCACCAAAACGTGCGGCCAGTTCGCCCTCGCGCCGTGCACCCACCTGCGCCAAGGTGGTGGCCAGGGTGCGCAGGCAGGCGTCCCCTGCCAGGTGGCCGTAGTGGTCGTTGAAGTGCTTGAACACGTCCACATCCAGCAGGATGAGCGCCAGCGGCGCAGCAGCGCGCTGGGCCCGCGCCCATTCGCGCGCCAGGGCGTCGTCGAAATGGCGGCGGTTGGCAATGCCGGTGAGGCCGTCGGTGTTGCTCAGCAGCTCCAGGCGGTGGTTGACCTGGGCCAGGGCCTGGGTGCGCTCGGCCACCAGCGCCTCCAGCTCGCGGTTGCGCTGGCGCAGCTCTTCGATGGGATAGACCTCGTCGCCCCGGGCAGTGCCGTAGGGGATGGAGACACTCACATGCACGATCTTCCAGTCACCTGATTCCTGGCCCGCACCGGCCTCGCGCCGGAACAGCACGACCTTGCGTGCGGTTTCGCGGGCAAACAGTGCGTCGGGGATGGGCAGGTGGATGTGGAAGAAGGCGGTGGCGGCCAGCAGGTCATCGCCCAGCTCCTGGGTGAACAGGTCCAGCATCTCGATCACGATGGGCTGGGGCACCTGCAAAAAATCCTGCCGCGTGGTCTCGATCCACTCGGCGCGGGTCTTCACCAGCCTGTCGCTGCTGCCCGAAAAGCCGCTGAAGTTGTCGCTGAAGCGGTCCAGCAGCCGCAGGTCGCGCGCGGCGTACATCGCGATGTACTCATCAAAGAGCATCCGGTTGAGTCGCTCGCGTTCCGGTGACATAGGCGGGTTCCTGTGGGGCAGCAGGGAATGGTGCGGACAATCTGCAGTAGGTGTAGGGCCAGACGCTCTGACGAATGTAGCACCGCAAATGCCGAGCGTGCAGCCTGGTTTGCGAACATGCCAATGTCACGCCAATATGGAGAGAGGCACGGGGCGCCCAGGCCTTGCAGGCCTCACCCGCATGGCAAACAATGCGAAACAGGCCCATGCCACACCGCCCCGCCCATGCCCCATTCTTCGTTGCTGCACTACCAGCACCAGCACTCGACACAGACGCTGCGGCAGGGCCTGGACGAGTACTTTGCAGCCCACCCCAGTTTGTTGCGGGGCGGCGATCTGTCGGCTGAGGCGCAACTGTTTTTTCGATGCCATGACACGGTGCACGTGCTCTACGGCTGCAGCACGAGCCTGCCCGACGAAGCAGTGGTCAAAATCGCCAGCCTGCGCGGCACCACCGAGGGGCTGGCCGTGCTCAAGGGATATGCGCTGCACGAGTCGCGTGCGATCTATGGACAACTGCACGCCGCCGACGTGCTGCGCAACCTGGGCGCCACGCTATGGGCCGTGCCGCGCACCTGGTGGCGTTGTTCCCGGCAAACCATGCGCTGGCCATGGACATCCCCGCCCGAGTACCTGGACATGCCCTTGGCGACCCTGCGCGCCCGGTATGGAATCCGGGTGAGCCACGTTGACAGCGCTGCAGACGATTGAGCAATGCCGTCCGGAGTTGCTTACTCGTCGTGCGCAAACAGAGGCAAGGTACCGCCGAGGCAGGCCCCTTCGATACCCAACATGCGCATCTTGGTGGCCGCACCGCCACCGGCCGAGAAGCCGCCCGTCCGGCCATTGGCGGCCAGGATGCGGTGGCAAGGCACCACGGGCGCAAACGGGTTGTGGCCCAGCGCCTGGCCCACGGCGCGGGCGGCGCCGGGCTCGCCCAGGGCTGCGGCCATTTCGCCGTAGGTCATGGTCTTGCCCGGTGGAATGCGGCGGGCCAAGGCATACACGCGGGCATTGAAGGGCGGCACGGTGTCGAGGGCCAGGGGCACGTCACACAGGTCGTCGTGCGCCCCTTGTAGCAGGGCCGCCACGCGCGCAGCCCACGCTGCCACCGGCGGTGGCATCGTGCATTCGGCCAGTTGTGGAAACCGCCGCTGCATGCGGGCGCGCGTCTGGGCCTCGCCCGCGTCCTCGGGCAGTTGCACGCCCACCAGCAGTGCCCCGTGCCAGGCCATGCCGCAGTGGCCGATGGCCGTGGGGAACAGGGCGTAGCCGCTGGCTGCGCCCTGTTCCCCGGGGGCGGTGAGTGCCTGCAATGACATACGCTATATATTTAATAGCAACAAAAGCATATGGATAGCGCGGAGAGCGCCTATTCAGCCCTCAAAGCCGCACGCAGCTGCGCGCCTACCTCGGGCTTGCCCACAAATGGGTCGGTGGGGTTGCGGCCCAGCATGACGTCTTCCATGCGCGTCTGCACCGAGGCGATGGCCTTGGGATGGCTGTAGATATAGAACTGGCCCTGGGCGGCGGCGTCGAACACCTTTTGCGCCACCTCGGCGGCGGTCACCTTGCCGCTGCCCACGGCCTTGTCGCTCATGGCCTGGCCGATGAGCTGGCTCTTGGTGGGCTTGTCGGCGGCCATGTCCTGCGGGCGGTTGCGGTGGCTCTGGCTGATGCCGGTGGGCACAAAGAAGGGACACAGCACGCTGGCCGTGACCTGGTCGGTAACCAGCGACAGGTCTTGGTGCAGTGTCTCGGACAGCGCCACCACTGCGTGCTTGCTCACGTTGTAGATGCCCATGTTGGGCGCATTGAGCAGCCCGGCCATGCTGGCGGTGTTGATGATGTGGCCGCGCCAGGCGGGGTCGGCCTTGGCTGCGGCCAGCATCATGGGCGTGAACAGGCGCACGCCATGCACCACGCCCCACAGGTTCACGCCCAGCACCCATTCCCAGTCCTTGACCGAGTTCTCCCACACCAGGCCGCCCGCGCCCACGCCGGCGTTGTTGAACACGAGGTGCGGCGCACCAAAGCGCTGCTCCACATCGGCGGCCAGCTGCTCCATCTGCGCAGCGTTCGACACATCCACCTTGCGCGCCAGCACCTGCACACCTGCGGCCTGCGCCTCAGCGGCTGCGGCGTCGAGTGCGTCCTGCTGCACATCGACCAGCACCAGGTTCATGCCCAGGCGGGCGCCAATGCGCGCGCATTCGAGGCCAAAGCCCGAGCCTGCGCCGGTGAGGACGGCGGTTTTGCCCGCGAAGTTGTCGATCATGGTTTTGTCTCCTTGAAGTGGTGTGTGGTGTTGTGGGAGGGGCAGCCACAGGGCATGGGTCGGTTCATCCGTACGGTCACCGAGTCATCCATCGCCCTACCGTTCGCCCTGAGCTTGTCGAAGGGTGCGCGCGAGGGTTGCCCCGGCTTCGACAGGCTCAGCCCGAACGGGTGTGGGTGTGAGGTGACCGGGAAGGCGTGGACTGACAGCAAGCAACACACCAAGCCTTTCGCGCGGCGCCGCCGTCAGGCCTTCACAGCCCGCAGCACATACCCGATGCGTGGGAAATGCACATGCACCGTGCCCGCACGCGGGTCGGTGCGGCGCAGGGTGTAGCGGGTGCGGGTGGCGGCGATCAGCTCGCCCTCGGTGGGTTCGGTGCCAAAGCTCTCGGCGGCAATGGCCACCTGGCTGCCCAGCGGGATGCCGTGCTCGTCCTGGAACAGGTCGTCCATCAGGGGCAGCGGGTCCATGCCCGCAGCCACGGTGATGGCGTCCTGCGCGCTGAACTTCTCCATGCGGCCATGGCCCAGGGCGGCCATGCGGTCCATCCACTCCAGCACGGCGGGCGTGGCGGCAAAGATGTCGGCCATCACCGGCACGCACTGGCGCGTGAACCACAGCGGGTGGTAGGCCGCAAAGTCGGCCAGGCAGGGCTCGGCGCCAAACAGGAAGTCGTGCTCTTCGGCCATGTGGGCGATGCGGCGCAGGTACGAGCGGTAGGCGGCCGTGGCGTCGGCCGGGCGCAGGCGCTGCATGCCCGCGCTCATCTCGCGGCGGTCTTCACCAAAGGCCTGGGCAGCAGCGGGTGGCAGGTTGGCAAACATGGCGGCGGCACCCCTGGGCTGCAGGTTGTAGGCCATGGCGGCCCAGAACAGCGTGGTGTCGGCCCACTGCGCAAACACGCGCGACACGCCCTTGAGGTGGGGTGGGTAGAGCACCGGCTCGGGCTGCTCGTGCTCCAGCACATCGCAGATCAAGGCGGAGTCGCAATAGATGTCAGCACCGATCTGCAAGAACGGCGTCTTGCGGTAGCCGCCCGTGAGCGCCACCACATCGGGCTTGGGCATGATGCTGGGGATGATCACGGACTTCCAGGCCAGCTGCTTGTAGCCCAGCGCGAGCCGGATTTTTTCGGAGAACGGGGACGAGGGGTAGTGGTGCAGGATGAGGTGGGACATCATGGGTCTCCGCAAAATTCTGTGAGGTGAATCAGGCCGGAAGCGCGCGGGCCAGGATGGCATCCAGGTCCACACCCGCACCGAGCGTGCCAAAGCTGTAGCCCCAGTCGCCACCCAGGCGCGAATCGCAGAACGCGCTGAACACGGCGCCGGGCGCGCTGCGGTACAGCAGCGCGGCCTGAACGGCGAGGGCTACGTCCTGCGCCAGGCGACGGGCCTCGGCTTCGGTGGTCATGGCGTCCACGCGCAGCGGCAGCGCGCTGGCCATGCGGTCGAGTGCCGGGTGGGCGCCGCGTGCGGGGGCCAGTTCTTCGGCCAAGGCCGCAGCGGTGTCGGCGCGGCGCACGGCGCGCAGCAGATCCAGCGCCATGATGTTGCCCGCGCCTTCCCAGATGGAGTTGAGCGGCATTTCGCGGTAGATGCGGGCCATGGTGCCTTCACCGCCCTCCTCCACATAGCCGTTGCCGCCCAGGCATTCCATGGCCTCTTGCGCAAACGCGCTGCCGCGCTTGCACACCCAGAACTTGGCCACGGGTGTGAGCAGGCGGGCCATCACGGCCTCGTGTTCGCTCTTGCCTTTGCGGTCAAAAGCGCTGGCAAGCCTTATGGATAGAGCGGTGGCCGCTTCGCTTTCGAGAGCCAGATCGGCCAGCACGTTGCGCATCAGCGGCTGCTCGATGAGCTTCTTGCCAAACGCCGAGCGCTGGCGCGTGTGGTGCAGCGCAATGCTCAGCGCCTGGCGCATGAGACCGCTGGTGCCCAGCGCGCAGTCAAGGCGCGTCATGGTGCCCATTTCCAGGATCTGCGCCACGCCGCGCCCCTCCTCGCCCACGCGCCAGGCCGTGGCGCCGATGAACTCGACCTCGGAGCTGGCGTTGGCGTGGTTGCCCAGCTTGTCCTTCAGGCGCTGGATGCGGATGGTGTTGACCACACCTTCACCACCGTCGGGCAGCACACGCGGCAGGAAAAAGCAGGTGAGCCCGCCGGGCGCCTGCGCAAGGATCAGGAAAGCATCGCACATGGGTGCGGAAAAGAACCACTTGTGCCCCGTGATGCGGTAGCGCGCGCCCCAGGCGTCCTCGCCATCGGGCACGGCCTGGGTGGTGTTGGCGCGCACGTCCGATCCGCCCTGCTTCTCGGTCATGCCCATGCCCATGGTGAGCGCGGATTTTTGCGAGAACAGCGCCAGGCGCGGGTCGTACTGCGTGCTCGCCAAACCCTTGCTCCAATCCGCCCATACCGCTGAATTGCCGCGCAATGCCGGGGTCACGGCGTAGCTCATCGACACGGGGCACAGCACCGAGGGTTCGGCTTCGGTGAACAGCATGAAGCCTGCGGCCCGCTCGATGTGCGCATGGCCCGTGTCCTGGCGCGACCACGGCGTGGCATGCAGGCCGTGGCGCAGCGCGGCGCCGATGAGCGCGTGGTAGCTGGGGTGGAACTCCACCACATCGGCGCGATGACCGAAGCGATCGTGGGTGCGCAGCTGCGGCTTGTAGGTGCTGGCCAGGCGCGCATGGGCCTGCATCTCTGCCGAGCCCATCTCCGCACCCAGCGCCGTCAGGCCCTCCAACGGCAGGCCGGGGGCATGCAGGCGCAGCGCGTCCTGCAGCGGCTGGTTGGTGGTGAACAGGTTCACATCGGCCCAGGGCGTGCTCTGGTTGAACACTTCATGGGTGGCAGCGGTCATGGCGGCTCCTCAGGCAGCGGGGTGGTCACCCCGTCTCAGCATTTCGACGTGGGGGATGTCGTCTTCCAGGTATTCGTCGGACACGGCCTCAAAGCCCAGGCTGCCGTAGAAGCCCTGCAGATGGGCCTGCGCGCTGATGCGAATGCCCCGGCCGGGCCAGGCCTGGGTGCAGCGGGCAATGCCCTCCGCCATCAACGCCCGGCCCGTGCCGTTGCCACGCGCTTCCTTGGCGGTGACCACGCGGCCGATGGAGGGCTCGGGGTAGTTCACGCCTGGGTCCACCACGCGCAGGCAGGCTTGCAGCACGCCCGCCTCGTCGTAGCCCAGCAGGTGATGTGATTGCTTGTCCGCCCCGTCCGGGTCCTGGTAGGGGCCCTGCTCCAGGATGAAGACCTTGCAGCGCAGCGCCAGCGCGTCGTGCAGGGCGTGCACACCCAGGTCGTCGAAGCGGGCCCAAAGCCAACGCAGCGCCATCAGATCAGCTTCACCAGTTGCTTGCCGAAGTTCTTGCCCTTGAGCAGGCCCAGGAAGGCCTCGGGCGCAGCGGCAATGCCGTGGGCAATGGTCTCGCGCGGGCGCAGCTTGCCGGTGCCGACCAGAGTGCCCAGCTCCTTGAGCGCCTCGGGCCAGACTTCCATGTGTTCGCTCACGATGAAGCCTTCGACCTTCATGCGGTTGATGAGCATGAGCGCGGGGTTGGCCATGGGCAGCGGCGCGCCGTCGTAGCCAGCGATCATGCCGCACAGGGCAATGCGGCTGAAGGCGTTCATGCGCAGCATCACGGCGTCCATGATCCAGCCGCCCACGTTCTCGAAGTAGCCGTCGATGCCGTTGGGGCAGGCTTCCTTCAGGGCCTTGGACATCGCTTTGACGTCGCTGTGCTGCTTGTAGTCGATGCAGGCGTCAAAGCCCAGCTCGTCCACGGCGTACTTGCACTTGTCGGCACCGCCTGCAATGCCCACCGCGCGGCAGCCGCGCGCCTTGGCCAGAGCGGCAAAGGCGCTGCCCACGGCGCCGGTGGCAGCGCTCACCACCACGGTGTCGCCCGCCTTGGGCGCAATGATCTTGACCAGGCCGTACCAGGCCGTCACGCCCGGCATGCCCACGGCGCCCAGGTAGTGCGACAGCGGCACATGGGTCGTATCGACCTTGCGCAGCGCACCGGGCTGCTCGGCATTGACCACGCTGTACTCCTGCCAGCCGCCCATGCCCACCACCTTGTCGCCCACCGCGTACTTGGGGTGCTTGCTCTCGGCCACCTCACCGACGGTGCCACCGATCATGACTTCGCCCAGCGCCTGCGACGCCGCGTAGCTCTTGCTCTCGTTCATGCGGCCGCGCATGTAGGGGTCCAGGCTCAGGAAATGGTGGCGCACCAGCACTTCGCCGTCCTTGAGTTCGGGGGTGTCCGCCACCACCAGCTTGAAGTTGCTGGCCACGGCCTCGCCGTGGGGACGGTTGTCGAGAACGATTTGTTGGTTGCGTGGCATGAGAGGCTCCTTCAGAATGAAATCACTATCAATTTAATAGCTACAAGCGCTTATCCATTGCGCGGAAATGGCCATTTTTATTCAAAAATGGAGGACTCAATCGGTGGAAATCACCTTGAGCCCGTTGGTGCTGCGGTTGTCCACCGGCAGGCGCCGCACGTACTTGAACGTGCCCGTGGCATGGCTGCAGATGCGGCCCTGCGCGTCGTACACCGTGCCCTCGGTAAACGCCATGGTGGCGGTGCGGTGGATGAGCCGCCCCTTGGCCACCAGCGGCCCGCGCGCGGGCTGCATGAAGCTGGTCTTCATCTCGATGGTGACCACGCCCATGTCCGGCGTCTCGCTGCGCGCGGCCGTGGCCATGGTCACGTCCAGCAGCGTCATCGACGCACCGCCATGCGTCACGTCAAACGAGTTCAGATGCTCGGGCTTGGCTTCGTAGCGCAGCTCGGACTCGCCACCTTCCATGCGGTGCAGCGTAAAGCCGAGGTGGCTGACAAAGGGGATTTCGACACCAAAACTTTTCACGGCATGTCCTCAGTACACAAACTCAAAAACTGGCGCGGCCCCGCCAGGGCAGCCGAGCAAGGGCCGCCCCGCAGCGAGGGCTGCGTCCCCCTTCCCGGTGAAGCCGAGAGAAGGGGGAAGGCGCGCAACGCCTCAGGGGGATGTACCGAATTCACCCTCCCGTAACGATGCTCACGCCCCCATCCACCGCCAGCCACTGGCCGGTGATGTGTTTGCCCGCATCCGACGCGTACAGCGCGCACAGGCCCTTCAAATCTTCATCGTCGCCCAGGCGGCCCAGCGGGGCGTGCGCAGCCAGCGCTTCCTCGCCCATGGCCTTGAGCGTCCCCACCGTCATCTTGCTCGGGAAGAAGCCGGGGCAGATCGCATTGACGCGGATGTTGTACGCGCCCCATTCGGCGGCCAACGCACGTGTGAAGTTGATCACCGCGCCCTTGGAGGTGTTGTAGGCAATGGTGTTCATGCCCTTGGGGTTGCCGCCCAGGCCTGCGATGGACGCCACGTTGATGATGCTGCCGCTGCGGCGGCCAATCATGCTGTGCTTGGCAATGTGCTGGCTGAGGATGAAATAGCCGCGCACGTTGAGGTTCATCACCTTGTCCCAGGCTTCCACGGGGTGGTCTTCGGCGGGCGCGCCCCAGGCGGCACCGGCGTTGTTGATGAGGATGTCCACATGGCCCAGGCGCTCCAGGGTTTCATCGGCCAGGCGGCGGATGTCGGCCTCGTTGGCGCAGTCGGCGGCGATCCAGCGGGCATCGATGCCTGCGGCCTGCAGTTCGGCCGCAGCTTCTTCCAGATCGGAGGCCTTGCGCGAGCTGAGCATGATCTTGGCGCCTGCCTCGCCCAGCGCATGCGCCAGTTGCAGGCCCAGGCCGCGCGAGCCGCCGGTCACCAGGGCGGTTTTTCCGGTCAGGTCAAACAGTTGTTGGATAGTGCGTGTCATGGTGTCTCCTTGGGTTTATGGGAACATTCTCGGCGCCGATCGTCAACCATCGGGCCGGTGTTTGCAGCAGCCATTGTGCGGCGCAACGCGGGGCCATTGTGTCGCCCCCGTGTCGGCGCAACTTCGGCGCAGCTTCAGTGCCACCTCGGCAGCAAGCTCAGTCTGTTTTCAGGCGCGCGCGCACGGCAATCAGCACCACGCCCACGGCGGCCGCCAGCCCACCGCCCAGCACCAGGCTCCAGCCCAGGTCAGCGTCGCTGCGCCCGGTGGCCAGGCCCAGCACCAGCGTGAGCAGGCCGCCGTAGATGAGCACCCAGATCAGCTTGTGCAGTCGCTGCAATGTATGGGGCGCAGCCATGGTCAGAAAGCGTCCTCGGGAAAGCTCGCGCAGGTGGCATCGCGCGTGCTCACCACCTGCAGCCAGGCGCCGATTTTGGGCAGCTCGTAGTGGAAGAAGTAGCGCATCGCCCCCATGCGGCCCACGCTGGCAGGCTGCGCCAGTGCAGCATCGTCGGCCAGCGTGGCCAAGGCCAGGTCCAGCCACACCCAGGCCAGGACCGTGTGGCCAAAGGCCTGCATGTAGGGCACGGCATTGGCCAGGGCATCGGCGGGCTGGCCCGTGGCCCAGGCGGCCTTGGTGGCCGCGCCCACCTGCTGCAGCGCCGCGCCCAGTGCGTTGGCATGGGCCGCCAGCGCAGGCACCTGGATCGCGCGTTCGATGGTGGCGTTGATGCGCCCGGCCAGCAGTTGCAGGCCACGCCCGCCTTCCATCAGCACCTTGCGGCCCAGCAGGTCCATGGCCTGGATGCCGTGCGTGCCCTCATGGATCATGTTCAGGCGGTTGTCGCGCCAGTACTGCTCCACCGGGAAGTCGCGCGTGTAGCCGTAGCCACCGTGGATCTGGATGGCCAGGCTGTTGGCCTCCAGGCAGAACTCGCTGGGCCAGCTCTTGGCAATGGGCGTGAGCACTTCGAGCAGCAGGCGCGCTTCATCGGCGGCTGCAGCGTCGCCCGTGTGCTGCTCATCCACCAGCTTGGCGCAAAAAAGGTTGAGCGCCAGTGCGCCTTCGCCATACGACTTCTGGGCCAGCAGCATGCGCTTCACATCTGCGTGTTCAATGATGCGCACCTGGGGCTGGGCGACGTCCTTGACCACGGCAGACGCTCCCGCCGCTTCCTTGGGCCCCTGCACCGGGCGGCCCTGCGGGCGGTTCTTGGCGTAGTCCAGGCTGGCGTAGTAGCCCGCCAGGCCCAGCATGGTGGCGGCCATGCCGATGCCAATGCGCGCCTCGTTCATCATGTGGAACATGCAGTGCAGGCCCTTGCCGGGCTGGCCCACCAGGTAGCCCACGGCACCTGCCTGGCCGTCCACGGGGAACCTGCCTTCGCCAAAGTTGAGCAAGGTGTTGGTGGTGCCGCGCCAGCCCAGCTTGTGGTTCAGGCCCGCCAGCGCCACATCGTTGCGCACGCCAGTCAGCTGGCCCTGTGCATCGACCATCTTCTTGGGCACGATGAAGAGCGAGATGCCCTTGGTGCCGGGCACCAGCTTGCCGTCCGGCCCGGGGATCTTGGCCAGCACCAGGTGCACGATGTTCTCGGTGAGTTCGTGGTCGCCCGAGCTGATCCACATCTTGTTGCCGGTGAGGCGGTAGCGTGGGCCCAGCGGGTCGGATTCGAAACCGGCCCCGTCGGGCACAGCCCGTGTCGCCACGTCCGAGAGCGACGAGCCCGCCTGGGGTTCGGACAAACACATGGTGCCCGACCAGCGGCCATTGAATTCATTGAGTGCAAACACCTCCTTCTGCAGTGCAGTGCCATGCGCCATCAGCAGGTTGGCATTGCCCGAGGTGAGCAGGTTGGAGCCGATGCTGATGGAGGCCACCGCAAAGAAACTGTTGGCCGCCGCCTCCACCGTGTAGGGCAGCTGCATGCCGCCGATCTCGTAGTCCTGCGCAGCCGACAGCAGGCCGGATTCTGCGTAGGCCTTGCGGGCCTCGTACGTCGCCTGGGGCAGGATCACCTTTTCGCCGTCGAAATGCGGCTCTTCGGTGTCTACCGTGCGGTTGAAGGGGGCGTACTTCTCGCGCGCGATGCGCTCGCAGGTGTCGAGCACCGCATCGAAGGTCTCACGCGAATGGTCGGCAAAGCGCGTGCGGGCCGTGAGGGCCTCGGCGCCCAGCCAGTCGTAGAGCAGGAAGTTGAGCGTGGAACGCAAGGTCATGGGGTCTCCTTGTGGTTGGCATGCCCGCGCTCCTCCTGCTCTGCGCAAGGATCAGCGTGCGGGCAGCACGATGTTCTTGAAACACCAGAACTCCATGTCCGAATCGGGCCTGGGCTGGCAGCTGGCCTCTCCCAGTTGCAGGCGCGTGGCACCAGCGGGGAGCGGCGGGAAAGTGATCTTCAAAAACTTGCTGCGGCCGGGTTTGACCACATCCATCTTGACATTGCACAGCGTCAGCCCACCGATGGACTGCTGCTGCAGTACCGTGCCACTGCCCAGGTCCTTGAGGGTGAACGCATCGGGCGAACCCGTGGGCTGCGCGCAGGCCTCGAATGCCTCGTTCGTGCTGTTCTTCACCAGCAGCGTGACGCGGGTCTGCTTGGCATCGACCACCACCTCCTGCAGCACCACGTCCGGGTCGGACTCCAGCGGCAGCTGGAGCTTGAAGCTCTGGGCATGGGCACCGCATGCCACGGTGAGCGCGGACAGTGCGGCAAAAAGGCGAAGGGAGGACGTGCAACGCATGGGAAGTACCGTTGGGTGAAGGGAAGGGAATGGAGCGTGGAACGGTCACCGAGGTGGCCACCGGCCGCGCCGGATTCTGCCCGCGCAACCGCTGCCCGCAGGCACCGACCGAGTTCCACAAGGCAACAATTTGTAGCCTGTCGCGCCCCCTCCCCTCACGGCCCCCGGCCGCTGTCACCTGGCCACCGGGGCCCCACACACCAAGGACTGCCCGCAAGCACCCGGCACAGCGAACCACCTGCATGCGCCGGGCGGACCTCGGGCGAAGCCCTGCCGGGGTGCATGCGGGTGACGCGCCCGGGTGCCGCCGTGGTCAGAACACCTCGAAGATGCCCGCAGCGCCCATGCCGCCGCCAATGCACATGGTCACGCACACGCGCTTGGCACCACGGCGCTTGCCTTCGATGAGCGCATGCCCGGTGAGGCGCTGGCCCGACACACCGTAGGGGTGGCCCAGGGCGATGGCACCGCCGTTCACATTCAGACGGTCCGCCGGGATGCCCAGCTTGTCGCGGCAGTAGATCACCTGCACGGCAAAGGCTTCGTTCAACTCCCACAGGTCGATGTCTTCCACCTTCAGGCCCAGCTTCTTCAGCACCTTGGGCACGGCGAACACGGGGCCAATGCCCATCTCGTCAGGCTCGCAACCGGCCACCGCAAAGCCAAGGAAACGGCCCAGGGGCTTGAGGCCCTTCTTGCTGGCGTAGTCTTCGCTGGTGACCACGCAGGCACCGGCGCCGTCGGAGAACTGGCTGGCGTTGCCGGCCGAGATCAGGCCACCGGGGAGCGCCGAGCGCAGGCCCTGGATGGCTTCCACCGTGGTGCCTTCGCGCGTGCCTTCGTCCTTGCTCACCGTGACTTGCTTGGTGATCAGACCCAGCGTCTTGTCAGCCACACCGGCCGTCACGGTGATGGGTGCGATTTCGGCGTCGAACAGGCCGGCCGCCTGGGCTGCGCAGGCCTTCTGCTGGCTGGCAGCACCGTATTCGTCCATGGCTTCGCGGCCGATGTTGTAGCGCTTGGCCACCTGCTCGGCGGTCTGCAGCATGCTCCAGTAGATCTCAGGCTTTTGCTTGGCCAAGGCCAGATCCTGGATCATGTGCAGGTTCATCTCTTGCTGCACGCAGGAGATGCTTTCGACACCACCGGCCACGAACACATCGGCCTCGCCCGCAATGATGCGCTGGGCGGCCATGGCAATGGTCTGCAGGCCCGAAGAGCAGAAGCGGTTGACCGTGACGCCGGAGGCGGTGATGGGCAGACCGGCCTTCAAGGCGATCTGGCGCGCGATGTTGCTGCCGGTGGCGCCTTCGGGCGTGGCGCAACCCATGATGACGTCGTCCACGTCAGCACCATCAATACCAGCGCGCTGCACGGCGTGCTGCACGGCATGCCCGCCCAGGGTGGCGCCGTGCGTCATGTTGAACGAACCCTTCCAGCTCTTGGCGAGTGGCGTACGGGCGGTGGAAACAATCACTGCGGAGGTCATGTGAATTCCTTTGATTCTGTGGATGGGTGCACGCGGGCTGCTTACTGGAAGGCCTTGCCTTCGGCGGCCAGCTTGGCCAGCAGCGGAGCGGGCTTCCAGAACGCTGCGTCATCCAGCGGGTTCTTGGCAAAACGGTCCATGGCCTGCACCACGTTGAACAGACCCACCTCACTGGCGTAGTGCATGGGACCGCCACGGTGAATGGGGAAGCCGTAGCCGGTCAGGTACACCATGTCGATGTCGCCGGACTTGCTGGCGATGCCGTCTTCCAGGATGTGGGCGCCTTCGTTGACCAAGGCGAACACCAGGCGCTGCACGATTTCTTCGTCCGAAATCTTGCGCGGCGTGATGCCGAGTTCCTTGCGGTGGTCTTCGATCATCTTGTTGACCAGGTCGCTCGGGATCGCATCGCGCTTGCCGGCCTGGTAGTCGTACCAGCCTGCACCAGTCTTCTGGCCGAAGCGGCCCAGTTCACACAGCTTGTCGGCCGTGCGGCTGTACTTCATGTCGGCGCGCTCCACCGCGCGGCGCTTGCGGATAGCCCAGCCGATGTCGTTGCCGGCCAGGTCGCCCATGCGGAACGGGCCCATGGCAAAGCCAAACTTTTCGATGGCCTTGTCCACCTGCTGGGGCGTGCAGCCTTCGTCCAGCAGGAAGCCGGCCTGGCGGCTGTACTGCTCGATCATGCGGTTGCCGATGAAGCCATCGCACACGCCCGAGACCACCGAGGTCTTCTTGATCTTCTTGCCGATGGCCATCACCGTGGCCAGCACGTCCTTGGCGGTCTCCTTGCCACGCACCACTTCCAGCAGCTTCATCACGTTGGCAGGGCTGAAGAAGTGCATGCCCACCACGTCCTGCGGACGCTTGGTGAAGGCTGCAATCTTGTCCACGTCGAGCGTGGAGGTGTTGGAGGCCAGGATGGCGCCGGGCTTGGCCACAGCGTCGAGTTGCTTGAACACGGCTTCCTTGACGCCCATCTCTTCGAACACGGCTTCGATGATGAGGTCGCAGTCCTTGAGGTCGTCGTAGCTCAGCGTGGTGCTCAGCAGGGCCATGCGCTGCTCGTACTTGTCCTGCTTGAGCTTGCCCTTCTTCACCTGGGCTTCGTAGTTCTTCTTGATCGTGGCCACGCCACGGTCCAGGGCTTCCTGCTTCATTTCCAGAATCTTGACGGGGATGCCCGCGTTCAGGAAGTTCATGGAGATGCCGCCGCCCATGGTGCCCGCGCCAATCACGCCCACCAGCTTGATGTCGCGCTTGGGGGTGTCAGATGCGACATCAGGAATCTTGGAGGCGGCGCGCTCGGCCATGAACAGGTGGCGCAATGCACGCGACTCAGGTGTCCACATCAGGTTGATGAAGATCTCGCGCTCGACCAGCATGCCTTCGGCAAACTTCTTCTTGGTGGCGGCTTCAACCGCGTCCACGCACTTGGCGGGCGCGGGGAAGTTCTTGGCCATGCCCTTGACCATGTTGCGCGCGAACTGGAAGTACGCATCGCCTTCGGGGTGCTTGCAGGGGAAGTTGCGCACCAGGGGCAGCGGGCGGGCATCGGCCACGCTCTGCGCAAACGCCAGGGCTTCTGCGGCCAGCGATTCGGCCGACGCGGCCATCTTGTCAAACAGCTTCTGGCCGGGCACGGCGCCGATCATTTCGCTCTTGACGGGCTCGCCGCTCACGATGAGGTTGAGCGCGGCTTCGACACCGATCACGCGCGGCAAGCGCTGCGTGCCGCCTGCGCCGGGGATCAGGCCCAGCTTGACTTCGGGCAGTGCGATGGAGCAGCCAGGCGCTGCAATGCGGTAGTGGCAGCCCAGGGCCAGCTCCAGTCCGCCGCCCATGGCGACACTGTGCATGGCGGCCACGACGGGCTTGGCCGAGTTTTCGATGGCGGCAATCACCGACAGCAGGTTGGGTTCTTGCAGCGACTTGTCGGTACCGAACTCCTTGATGTCGGCGCCGCCAGAGAACGCACCACCGGCACCGGTGATCACGATGGACGTGACCGCCGCATCGGCATTGGCGCGGCCAAGGCCGTCCACGATGCCCTGGCGGGTCGCCAGACCGAGTCCGTTGACGGGAGGGTTGGCCATGGTGATCACGGCAACGGAGCCGTGGACTTTGTATTCAGCGGTCATGGTGCTGTTGTTCCTTGGAAAGTGAAAAAGAACGATCGTGCGTTTTTATTGTAGAGACTTCAAACCCATTTGGCGTGTCAATTTGTCCCGGGCGGGACAAGGGGGTTGGAAAGAACCCCTCGCCTGATGCTTCTACAGGCAAAAAAAGAGGCGCTACCGTTCATGAGCGCCTCTGAAAGTAATAGTGGGCGGCTGTAGCTGAACTACGCTTTGCGCGCCAGCCACTGAAACTAGCGCGCCCCAAGCCAGTGCAGCCAAGCCAGTGCAGCCAAGCCAGTGCAGCCAAGCAAGGGCCGCCCAGCAGCGAGGGCTGCATCCCCCTTCCCGAGTCGCGCAGCGATTCGAGAGAAGGGGGAAGGCGCGCAGCGCCTCAGGGGGATCGCCCCGCTAAACTTCAAGCCACTCTTTTCGGATGTAGTTATCGGCCCGCAAGCTGTCCGGCGTGCCCTGGAACACGATCGAGCCATGCCCCATGACCAGCGCACGGTCCGAGATCTTCATCGCAATGGTCAGCTTCTGCTCGATCAGCAGCACCGAGATGCCGCGTGACTTGATGGTCTGCAGGTACTGGCCCACCAGCTCGACGATCTTGGGCGCCAAGCCTTCGGTGGGCTCGTCGATGATGATGAGATCAGGGTCGCCCATCAGCGTACGGCACAGGGTCAGCATCTGCTGCTCGCCGCCCGACATCACACCCGCCTCGGTGTGCTGGCGCTCCTTGAGGCGGGGGAACATCTCGTACATGTCGTCAAACGACCAGCGGCTGTTCTTGCCACTGCCCTTCTGGCCCAGCATCAGGTTCTGGTGCACGGTGAGGTTGGGGAACACGTCGCGGCTTTCCGGCACATAGCCCACCCCCAGGTGGGCGATCTCGTAGGCCTTTTTGCCGTTCAGGTCCTGCCCCTTCCAGTTCAGGGTGCCCTCCCAGTCCACCAGGCCCATGATGGCCTTGGCAGTGGTGGAGCGGCCTGAGCCGTTGCGCCCCAGCAGGGCCACGATTTCACCAGGTTGCACATCAAAGGTCACGCCATGCAGCACATGGCTCTTGCCGTAGTAGGCGTGGAGATTCTCGATTTTCAGCATGTCAGTGTCCCGCCCCTTGCTCGTCTGCAACGACCGAGCCCAGATAGGCCTCCTGCACGCGCTGGTTAGCGCGCACCTTTTCGGGCGTGTCGAAAGCGATCACTTCGCCATACACCACCACGGCAATCTTGTCGGCCAGGCCAAACACCACGCCCATGTCGTGCTCCACCGTGAGCAGCGTGCGGCCCTCGGTCACCTCCTTGATGAGGTGGATAAAGCGGGTGGTTTCGGTCTTGCTCATGCCCGCCGTGGGTTCGTCCAGCAGGATCACGTTGGCCCCGCCAGCGATGGTGATGCCGATTTCCAGCGCGCGCTGCTCGGCGTAGGTGAGGTTCATCGCCAGCGTGTCGCGCTTCTTGTCGAGCTTGATCATCTCCATGAGCTGCTTGGCGCGCTCGTTGGCATCGTGCAGATTCGACAGGAAGCGCAGGAAGGTGTACTTGTAGCCCATGCTCCAGAGCACGCCACAGCGCAGGTTCTCGAACACACTCAGCTTGGGGAAGATGTTCGTGATCTGGAAGCTGCGAGACAGCCCCCGGCGATTGATCTCGTACGGTGCCATGCCATTGATGCGCTGGCCGTTCAGGATCACGTCCCCGCTGGTGGGCGCAAAACGTCCGCTGATCAGATTGAACAGCGTGGATTTGCCAGCACCATTGGGGCCGATGATGGCCACCCGCTCGCCAGGGGCCACCGCCAGGTTGGCGCCACGGATGATCTCCGTCTTGCCAAAACTCTTGCGCAGGTCGCGCAGTTCGAGCGCGTAGGTTGCGTTGTCAGCCGCCATGGTTACATCGCCTCCCCGCGCTTGATTTCATGTTCTATTTCTTCCTGGATCTTGCCCCACTGGCGCACAAACTGGCGGCGGCAAAGCTCGAAAAGACCAAAGCCCGTCACCATCACGAAGATGGCGCCAAACCAGCTGGCAAAGCCCTTGGCATTGAGCGTTGCGCCCAGGAACGTCAACTCGGAGCCGAGCGCCGCATTGAGCTGCAGGTGGTAGGTCATCTCGATCATGCAGGCCGCGCCCAGCACGCCCACCAGGGCGGTGCCGCCCAGGCCCAGGTACGAGGTCCAGAGCTGGCGCAGCTTGCCGAACTTGGCCAGGCGCAGGTTCATCATGATCAAACTCGCCACGCCGCCGGGCGCATACATCACCATGAACAGGAACACCAGGCCCAGATACAAGAGCCACGCCTTGGACAGCTCGGACAGCAGCACCGACGCCAGCACCAGCAGCACCGCACCAATGATGGGGCCGAAGAAGAAAGTGGCCCCGCCCAGGAAGGTAAACAACAGGTAGCCCCCCGATCGCACCACGTTCAGGCTGTCTGCGCCGGTCACGATTTCGAAGTTGATCGTGGCCAGGCCGCCGCCAATGCCCGCGAAGAAGCCCGCGATGATGAAGGCGAAGTAGCGCACGCGCTGCGTGTTGTAGCCGATGAACTCCACACGCTCGGGGTTGTCGCGCACGGCATTCAGGATGCGGCCCAGCGGTGTGCCGGTAAAGGCGAACATTGCCGCCGTGCAAACGAAGCAATACACGGCAATCAGGTAGTACACCTGAATGGCAGGGCCGAAGGTGAGGCCGAAGAACGACTGGCCGTAGACACGGTCGGTGGTGATGCCGCCTTCGCCCCCGAAAAACTCGGGGAACATCAGCGCCATCGAAGCCACCAGCTCGCCGATACCCAGCGTGATCATGGCAAACGTGGTGCCCGACTTCTTGGTCGTGACAAAACCCAGCAGGATGGCAAAGAACGCCCCCGCCAGCCCGCCCACGATGGGAATGAGCACCAGGGGAATGCTGAAGCTGCCCTTGCCCGCCATGTTCATCGCATGGATGGCGATGAACGAGCCCAGGCCGGTGTAGACCGCATGGCCGAAGCTCAGCATGCCGCCCTGCCCCAGCAACATGTTGTAGGACAGGCAGATGATGATGAGGTAGCCAATCTGCGAGAGCATGGTCAGCGCCAGGCTGCTGCGAAACAGCATGGGCGCAACGATCAGGGCAATCGCAAACAGCGACCAGATGACGATCCGCCCGACATTCCAGGGCTTGAACCGGTAATGCGCCGTGGCGCTTGAAGCTGTGTTGGTCATCGAATTCATGGCATCAGTCCTCCCGGGTGCCCAGCAGGCCCTTGGGGCGGAAGATCAGGATCAGCACGAGGAACAGGTAAGGCAGGATGGGTGCGACCTGGGAAATCGTGAGTTTGAGCAAGGGGTAGCCAAAGGTCTGGTCGGTGACCGCCACGCCCACCGCCTTGAAGACGTGGATCAGCGAATAGTCGAGCGCCACCGCAAAGGTCTGCACCACACCGATCAGCAGCGACGCGATAAAAGCACCTGCCAGCGAACCCATGCCCCCCACCACCACCACCACGAAGATGATGGAGCCGACGGACGCCGCCATGGCAGGCTCGGTCACATAGGTGTTGCCACCGATCACGCCCGCAAGCCCCGCCAGCGCAGCGCCACCGCCAAACACCAGCATGAACACGCGCGGCACGTTGTGGCCCAGTGCTTCCACCATCTCGGGGTACTTGAGCGCAGCCTGGATCACCAGACCGATGCGGGTACGCGTCAGCAGCAGCCAGACGGACACCAGCATCAGCAGGGCCACCAGCATCACGAACGACCGCGATTTGGGGAACTGCGTTCCGTACAGCGAAAACAGCGGGCCCTGCAGCTGTTCGGGCAGGCCGTAGGGCACGGTGGAACGGCCCCATACCAGTTGCACCACTTCCAGGATCAGGTAGGAGAGCCCAAAGGTCACCAGCAGCTCTGGCACATGGCCAAACTTGTGCACGCGGCGCAGGGCATAGCGCTCGAACGCGGCGCCGAGCACAAACACCGCCAGCGGTGCCAGCACCAGCGCTGGCCAGAAGCCCACCACCCCGGAGATGGTGAAGGCGAAATAGGCACCCAGCATGTAGAAGCTGGTGTGTGCGAAGTTGAGCACGCCCATCATGCTGAAGATCAGCGTGAGGCCGGAACTCAGCATGAACAGCAGGAGCCCGTAGCTCACGCCGTTCAGCAAAGAGATCACGAAAAACTCAGGATTCATTGGAATTTTTCACTGCAGGGGTAAAAAAAAGGCCCGAGCCAGGTCGGGCCTCGAAGCGGTCACACAGGACTCAGGGACGCTTCATCTGGCACGACGTGGGCGTGCTAGCCACATAGGGCTCGTAGTACTTCACGGGCACAAAGGTGTAGCCGGTGTTCTCGGAGTCGATGGGGTACTTGCCGCCAGCCTTTTCCCACTTGGAGATGAACAGGCCTTGCTGCAGCTGGTGGTCGGTCTTGCGCATCTCGACCTCGCCGTTGAAGCTCTTGAACTTCATGCCTTCAAACACGGCAGCCACCTTCACAGGGTCGGTGGACTTGGCCTTGGCAAAGCCCTCCGACAGCATGGTGAACGCGTGGTACACAGCACCGGTATACATGTCATCGTTGAACTTCTTCTTGTAGTCCACAACGATCTTGTTCAGCTCGCCCGGCAGGTTCATGTGGGCGTAAGCCACCATGTACACGCGGCCTGCGGCAGCGGCGCCCATGGCGGTGGGGCTGCCCGTGACGGAGCCGTAGTAGGTGTAGAAGTTGACGTTGTTCAGGCCCGCGTCGTTCGCAGCCTTGATCAGCAGTGCCAGGTCAGAGCCCCAGTTGCCGGTGATCACGCTGTCAGCACCCGAGGCCTTGATCTTGGCGATGTAGGGCGAGAAGTCGCGCACCTGGGCCAGGGGGTGCAGGTCGTCACCGACGAACTGCACGTCGGGGCGCTTGCGCTGCATCATTTCCTTGGCGAACTTCGAGACCTGGTGGCCGTGCGAATAGTTCTGGTTGATCAGATAGACCTTCTTGACCTCGGGCAGGTCCTTCATATAGGTCGTCAGCGCTTCCATCTTCATGGAGGTGTCCGCATCCAGGCGGAAGTGCCAATAGCTGCACTTGCTGTTGGTGAGGTCGGGGTCCACGGCCGCGTAGTTCAGGAACAGGACTTCCTTGCCGGGATTGCGTGCGTTGTGCTTTTCCAGCGCGTCGATGATGGCGAGCGCTGGTCCCGATCCGTTGCCCTGCACCACGTAGCGCGCGCCTTGGTCCATGGCCGAGCGCAGTGCACTGGTGGTCTCTTGTGGGCTGAGCTTGTTGTCGATGCCGATGATCTCGAATTTGACCCCTGCAGCGTTCTTCTTGTTGAACTCTTCGGAGATGAACTGGAAGCTCTTGAGCTGGTTCGTTCCGACGGCTGCCATCAGGCCCGACAGCGGGTCCAGCCACGCGATCTTCACCGTCTCACCCTTTTGAGCGAACGCCGCGCCAGCGCTTGCCAGTATTACCGATGCCGCTACAGCCTTAATAGCAAATTTCATGGTTTTGTCTCCTAGTGAATCGACACAACGCAGCGTACCGCGTTGCAACAATGCGATGCTCAGGGATTGCCCCTACCAGCGTCGCACACGTGACTGGACTCGGTGTCACCCCCTGAGGCGCTGCGCGCCTTCCCCCCTCTCCTTCGGGAGGGAGACGCACCCGGTGGCCTGGCAAAGCCAGCTCCACGGGTGCACTGGCCTGGGCCGCGCCAGTTTCGAAAGCCACGAGGGCGATCAAGAGGGCTGGCGGGGCCGAGGACGCAGCTTTCACAAGCCCGGAAGCTTGTAATCCTTGAGCTGCTCGCGCAGTTTGGTCTTGAGCATCTTGCCGGTGGCACCCAGTGGAATGGCATCGACAAACACCACGTCGTCCGGGATCTGCCACTTGGCCGTCTTGCCCTCGTAAAACGCCAGCAGCTCATCGCGTGTGACCTCGGCGCCCGGGCGCTTCACCACGGCGACGATCGGGCGCTCGTCCCACTTGGGGTGCGGCATACCCACACACGCCGCCATGGCAATCGCGGGATGGGCCATGGCGATGTTCTCGATGTCGATGGAGCTGATCCACTCCCCGCCCGACTTGATCACGTCCTTGCTGCGGTCGGTGATCTGCATGAAGCCATCGGCATCGATGGTGGCCACGTCGCCCGTGGGGAACCAGCCACGGCCCTGCTTGTCCTTGACGAGCGGATGACCGCCTTCACCCTTGAAATAGCTGTCCACGATCCACGGGCCCTTGACCAACAAGTCACCGTAGGTCTTGCCGTCCCAGGGCAGCTCTTCGCCGTCTCCGCCAACGATCTTCATGTCCACGCCATAGATCGCTCGGCCCTGCTTGAGCAAGACCTTCATCTGCTCTTCCTTGGGCAGCGACAGGTGCTTGTTCTTGAGCGTGCACAGTGTGCCCAGCGGGCTCATCTCGGTCATGCCCCAGGCGTGCAGCACTTCCACGCCGTAGTCTTCCTTGAACGCGTGGATCATGGCCGGTGGGCAGGCCGAGCCGCCGATCACCGTCCGCTTGAGCGTGGAGAACTTCAGGCCTGCAGGCTTCATGTGGCCCAGCATCATCTGCCACACGGTCGGCACACCGGCGGCGTAGCTCACCTTTTCGGATTCGATCAATTCGTAGATCGACTTGCCATCCATTGCCGGGCCAGGGAACACCAGCTTGCAGCCCGTGAGCGCCGCCGAGTACGGAATGCCCCAGGCATTGACGTGGAACATGGGTACCACAGGCAGCACAGAGTCACGGGCCGAGAGGCACATCACATCGGGCAGCGCAGCAGCATAGGCATGCAGCGTGGTCGAGCGGTGGCTGTAGAGCGCGGCCTTGGGGTTGCCCGTGGTGCCGCTGGTGTAGCACATGCTCGATGCCGAGTTCTCGTCAAACTCGGGCCAGGCGTAGTCAGCCGAATGGGCGCCAATCCAGTCTTCGTAGCTCGCCAGACCTGGGACCCCGGAATCTGCAGGCAGCTTGTCGGCGTCGCACAGGGCCACCCACTTCTTCACGGTGGGGCACTTGGCGTGTACGGCCTGCACCAGGGGCAGGAAGGTCAGGTCAAAACACAGCACCTGGTCTTCGGCATGGTTGACGATCCAGGCGATCTGGTCGGGGTGCAGGCGTGGGTTGACGGTGTGCAGCACACGGCCCGAGCCCGAGACACCAAAGTACATCTCCATGTGGCGGTAGCCGTTCCAGGCCAGCGTGGCCACACGGTCGCTGAACTGCAGTTGCAGGTCGTCCAGCGCGTTGGCCAGACGGCGTGCACGTGCCGCCAGGTCGCGGTAGGTATAGCGATGAATGTCACCCTCTACCCGCCGGGAGACGATTTCGGCGTCGCCATGGTGGCGTTCTGCGAACTCGATCAGCGACGAGATCAGCAACGGTTGACTTTGCATCAGGCCCAGCATGGGTGCTCCTTGAATGTTGTAGTGAAGGGAAAGATCATGGTAGCGCGAGGCATCGGCCCCAGGTGTCTCCAAAGTCATGCAAACAGGCCGCTCAAATCCATCGACCCACCAGGCGCTGCGCCACCCACCATCGGCTTTGCAACGCAACTCCTGGCGCCCCACGGCAGGCCGCCAGTGTGCGCCGCACGCGCGCGGCTGCCAACACCTGTCGTCCCATTGACAAAGCCCGAGGGATTACCCTGAACCCGGAGCCACAGTGCAGCGACAATCGCGCACATGCTCAGCACCCAGCCCCCTGCTCCGCGCTTCATTTCGGCCCAGCCCTGGTTTGCCAGCGTGCCCGCTGCGCTGCAGGAGCGCCTGCGCGACGAGGTGTTTGCCGTGCAGGGCGACAAGGGAGCCGTCATGATGCCCGCAGGCAGTGCGGTAGAGGGCTGGCATGCCGTGTTGTCGGGCCTGGTGATGCTGCAGAGCCCGGCCAGCAAGGGGCGGTCATCGGCCTTCATCGGTGTGCCGGACGGCGAGTGGTTTGGCGAGGGCTCGGCCATGAAGCCCGAGCCGCGCAAATACAACGTGGTGGCGCTGCGGCCCACCACGCTGCTGTGCCTGCCGCTGCCGCTGTTTGCCACGCTGCGCGAAAGCAGCCTGGCGTTCAACCAGTTCCTGGTGCAACACCTGAACATGCGGCTCGGGCAGGCCATGACCATCATCGAGGCCGGCCGCACGCAGTCGCCCGAGCACCGCGTGGCCCTGTACCTGAGCCGCTTGTTCTGGCGCAGCACACGCAGGCTCAACCTCACGCAGGACGAGCTGGGCCAGCTGGTGGGCCTGTCGCGCCAGACGGTGAACCGCGTGCTGCGCACGCTGGAGGAACTGGGCATCGTGTCGCTGGATTTCGGCAAGGTGGCCATCGTGGACGACGAGGCGCTCGGCGCATACCTTGCTGCCACGGCTGCAGCATGAACAGACATGGGAAACAGCATCAAGCGCCAGGTCCTCACTGAACGCTCAGGCGTGTTGCCTTCTGGTCCGCATCGAAAATAAACTTGCGCGGCCAGGGTTGCCACTCCTGCCCCAGGCCAGCGTGATTGGGATTGCCGGTGTGCACGAAGGCCCGCACGCTGTCCATCATCACGGCAGAGAGCGCGAGGCGCCCCGGCTGGTTGGCCGTGCTGTTGGCAGCCTTGGCCAGCAGCGACGGGCCGAAATTGCCAAAGACAAAAGGCAGGTCAAATCCATGGGCCGCGCCGTATACATCCGCCCAGGGCGCGGGTTGCTGGGCCCAGTTGAATTGGTAGCTCCACACGTTGGTCTGTTGGCTGCGCAGAGTGCCCAGCAGGTTGTCGCGGCTGGGTTCAAAGAACACGCTGCCCAGCAGCTTCATGCGGGCGTTGTAGCCCGTCGATGGCGCCGTGACCGGCAGGTACGAAGAGTCAATGATGTCCGCCACCGTGAGCGTGGTGGGGGCATCGGGGTTGAAGCTCTGTGTCATCGCAAAACGCTCGGCATCGCTGATCTTCATGCCCGGCTTGCCGCCCAGTAGCGCAAGGAACGGCGCGAAGAGCTTGGCCTCGTCCAGGGTGTAGCCCGAGAGCACGGGCACCTTGTGATACCGGCCTGCGGCCATCTCGGCAATGGGGTTGGCAGGCACCACGACGCCATCCGGAATGGGCCCGGAGCCCGTCAGCCCCTTCTGCAGCACGGTTTGCAACAGCACACGGCCATCCTTGCCGCGCAGGTAGCTGGCGGTTTGGGCAGGCGTCCAGCCCGCCACCAGCGCCGCTGCAGCCGCTGCATCGGGAGCGAGGCCATCCGCCAGCACCAGCGCTGCCAGCAAAGCCCCTGACTGGGCCGCGTACTTCGACGCCGGATTGAGGGTGGGAATGGAACCCGCCGGCAGGTTGCTGGCCAGCGAGATACCCCCGCTGATGGGCACGATCTTGTGGAACAAACCTGCGGCCTGGGGCGCGGTGAGCAGCGCCAGGGCGTTGATGGCCCCTGCTGATTGCCCCATCAGCGTCACGTTGGCCGCGTTGCCGCCAAACTTGGCAATGTTGCGCTGGATGAAGGTCAGCGCCTGCACGTTGTCCAGCAGCGCATAGTTGCCCGTGTAGGCTTGGCTGCCGCTGTGGAGCTGAGGCAACTGGAAGAAACCCAGCACATCCAGCCGGTAGTTGGCCGTGACCACCACGGCGTTGGCCGAACGCGCCAGAGCCGCGCCGTCGTACACCGGGTCGGCCGTATAGCCCGAGATGGCACTGCCGCCATGCAGGAACAACAGCACCGGCAGGTTGTCCTGATTGGTCGCCGGGCGCCAGATGTTCAGCGTCAGGCAATCCTCGTTGCCCACGGGGGTGCCCAGGGTCTGTCCAATGGTGTCGTCAAAGCGGTTGTTGCCCCCGGGCCCGTACAGGCGCCCCATCTGCAGGCAGGCATTGCCAAAACGCGTGGCGTTGCGCTCGCCCGTCCAGGCAGCAGGCTCCACAGGCGGCTGCCACCGCAAGTCCCCCACGGGCGGCTTGGCAAAGGGCATGCCCTTCCAGGCGTAGGTGCCCGTCACAGCGCTGTCGTCCACGCCGCGTACGGTGCCGTACACCGTCTCACGCACCTCGGGCGCAGAGCCCGCCCCACCACCGCAGCCGGCCAGAGCCAGCACGGACACCACAGCCCCCAGCCGTGGCACACCCTTGCGCACATCGATCATGTCTTGTCTCCTGTGAGTTCTAGAATGGATCTGGCCTCAGCGAAGCGCCACACTTGCGGCAGGGCCCGACCTCGGCGACGATTGTGTGAATGCATCGCCGCTGGCCCACTATCGCAACCACGCCAAAACAGTGACTTCAGAACACCACCCTCGCGTTAACCCTGAGAAGGTGTGAACAAACCCGCCATGCCCGCTCATCCCGCCAAAACACACCCGCTCGTCGTTACAAATGCTCGCCATAGCCCGCGCTATGGCTGCGCTTTGCGCCTAGATCGGGCGCGTTGTGGCGGCCTGCTCGGGCGCGCCGGATTCATTCACACCTTCTGAGTGGGCAGCCCACCCATGAACAAGCCATGACCCAGCGCACCAGTTCCGCCGCGTGGGTGCGTGGCATTGCGGACATGTTTGCAGCCGAAGGGCTGCCCGCAGCCGATCTCTGCGCCGAAGTTGGCATCGACCTGCCAGCCCTGCAGCAGCAGCCGCAAACACGGGTGGATGTGGACCGCGTGAGTCGGCTGTGGGAGGCCGCAGCCACCCGCTACGGCCAGCCGGGCCTGGGTCTTGCGCGCGATCTGGCATCACGCTACGGCAATGTGGACCTGGTGGGCTACGCACTGGCCTCCGGCCCCAACCTGCTGATTGGCTTTGAGCATTTGCAGCGGCAGATGGCGCTGATCTCGGACGCCACCACGTTTGAAATGAAGCGCGACCCGCGTGGCCAGGGCTACTGGCTGGAGCTCAGCCATATCGGCGCCACACGGCCCATTCCGCGCCAGCGCATCGAGTTCGCAGTGCTCACCCTGTTCACGCTGTGCTGCTGGTTGACACGGCGCGATCTGGTGCCTTCGGCCATGGACCTCACCACGCCACCACCCCACGATGACGCGCGCTACCGCGCGGCCTTCGGCGTGCTGCCGCGTTTCGGCCAGCCCGCCAACCGCTTCCTGCTCTCCGAGGCCGATCTGCGCGCACCCATCCCCACCCACAACCCCGGTCTGTGGGCATTGCACGAACGGCTGGTCGAAACCGAGCTGGACCAGCTCGGCCAGACTCTGGCCAGCACCCGCGTCCGCACCGAAATCGCCCGTGTGCTGCACCTGGGCGAGCCTCGGCGCGAGGACATTGCCGCACGCCTGCACCTGACCGACCGCACCCTGCAGCGGCGCCTGCAGGCCGAGTCTGTGAGCTACCAGCAACTGCTGGACGACACCCGCCGCGAACTCGCGTGCCAGTACCTGAGCGATGATCGCCGCAGCCTGGCCGAGATTGCCGACCTGCTGGGCTTTGCCGACCAGAGCAACCTGTTCCGCGCCTGCAAGCGCTGGTTTGGCATGCCGCCAGGGCAGTACCGCACACAGCTGCTGACGGAGCCAGAGGCAGCGCCCACCTCCTGAGAACCTGCAGCAGCAAGCCTCATGGCCTTGTCCGCCTTGTGCCATCCACGGTGCGAGACAATTGCGACCATGAACCTGAGTGCCGACCACAGCGAAACCGCCGCCGACCTGGGACTGGCCTGGAACCACCGCTTCGCCGACCTGGGCCCCGCCTTCTACACCGAACTGCGCCCCACTCCCCTGCCCGCCCCCCACTG
This sequence comes from Acidovorax sp. GW101-11A03, assembly GCF_059424825.1. Classification (NCBI taxonomy): domain Bacteria; kingdom Pseudomonadati; phylum Pseudomonadota; class Betaproteobacteria; order Burkholderiales; family Comamonadaceae; genus Acidovorax; species Acidovorax sp. GW101-11A03. The sequence continues at coordinate 57,178 of NZ_JBWKZU010000022.1, forward strand.
GGTGGGCACCAGCCCCGATGTGGCACGGCTGATCGGGCTCGACCCCTCCTGGCTGGGCCGTGACGAAGCGCTGCAGGCCTTCACCGGCAACACACTGCTGGCGGGCTCGCGCCCCCTGGCCAGCGTGTACAGCGGCCACCAGTTCGGCGTCTGGGCCGGGCAACTGGGCGACGGCCGGGCCATTCTGCTCGGCGAGACGGCCAACGGCCACGAAATCCAGCTCAAGGGCGCGGGCCGCACGCCCTACTCCCGCATGGGGGACGGCCGCGCAGTGCTGCGCTCCAGCATCCGCGAGTTCCTGTGCAGCGAGGCCATGCACGGCCTGGGCATTCCCACCTCGCGCGCGCTGTGCATCACCGGCTCGCCAGCGCCGGTGCGGCGCGAAGAAATCGAGACCGCCGCCGTGGTCACGCGCGTGGCCCCCAGTTTTGTGCGCTTTGGCCACTTTGAGCACTTTGCCGCCAACGGCCAGGAAGCCCCGCCGCAAGCGCTGGCCGACTATGTCATCGACCGCTACTACCCCGAATGCCGGGGCACCACCGAATTCAGTGGCAATGCCTATGCGGCGCTGCTGCAGGCCGTGAGTGAACGGACCGCGCGCCTCATGGCCCAGTGGCAGGCCGTGGGCTTTTGCCATGGGGTGATGAACACCGACAACATGAGCATCCTGGGCCTCACGATCGACTACGGCCCGTTCCAGTTTCTGGACGCCTTCGTGCCTGGCCACGTGTGCAACCACAGCGATACCCAGGGCCGCTATGCCTACAACCGCCAGCCCAACGTGGCGTACTGGAACCTGTTTTGCCTGGCGCAGGCGCTGCTGCCACTGATCGGCGACGAGGAACTGGCCAAGGCAGCGCTGGAGTCTTACAAGGCCGTGTTCCCGCAGGAGTTCATGGCCCGCATGCGCGCCAAGCTGGGCCTGACCGCCGAGCACGAACAAGATGCCACGCTGATCGACGGCATCTTGCTGCTGCTTGCGAAAAATGGCGTGGACTACACCATCTTCTGGCGTCGACTCTCACACGCCGTGGGCAACGGCGATTTCGAGCCAGTGCGCGACCTGTTTGCCGACCGCGCGGCGTGGGACGCGTGGTTGCTATCGTATTCAGAGCTACAAAGGCATTATGGTCGCTCGGAAGCGGCCAATTTGATGCTCAAAACCAACCCCAAATTCGTGCTGCGCAACCACCTGGGCGAGCAGGCCATCCGTGCGGCGAAACTTGGTGACTTCAGCGAACTCCAAACCCTGCAGCGGCTGCTGGAGCGCCCGTTCGATGAGCACCCCGGCCACGATGCCTACGCAGCCTTCCCGCCCGACTGGGCGTCTTCCATCGAGATCAGCTGTTCATCATGACCCATCCCATCCAGAAGACCGACGCCGAATGGCAAGCCGTGCTGCGCGAGAAAGGCGCCGAGCCTGTGGCGTTCCAGGTCACACGCCACGCCGCCACCGAGCGCCCCTTCACCGGCAAGTACGAGACCCACTGGGCCGATGGCAGCTACCACTGCATCTGCTGCGGTTCCAAGCTGTTTGATTCGGACACCAAGTTCGACGCGGGCTGCGGCTGGCCCAGCTTCTCCCAGGCCATCCCCGGCTCCATCACCGAAATCGTGGACCGCAGCCACGGCATGGTCCGCACCGAGACGGTGTGTGCACAATGCGGAGCCCACTTGGGCCACGTTTTTGAAGATGGCCCGGCACCCACCGGCCTACGCTATTGCATGAACTCCGCGTCGCTCGACTTCGAATCCGGCAAGGGCTGACCGCCGAGAATGTCCCCGACTCCATGAAAATCCTGATCGACTTCTTCCCCATCCTGCTGTTTTTCGGGGCCTACAAGTTCTATGGCATCTATGTGGGCACCGCTGTGCTCATGGCCGCCACGGTGGTGCAGATGGGCCTGATCTACGCGATCGACCGTCGCCTGCAGACCATGCACAAGGCCACGCTGGTGCTCATTCTGCTGTTCGGCACGCTCACGCTGGTGCTGCAAGACGACCGCTTCATCAAGTGGAAGCCCACGGTGCTGTACGGCGCCATGTCCCTCGCGCTGGCCGTGGCCCTGTGGGTGATGAAGAAAAACTTCCTCAAGATGTTGCTGGGCAGCCAGCTGGACCTGCCCGACCGGGTGTGGCTGCGGCTGAACGTGGCGTGGATCGTTTACTGCGCCTTCATGTCCGCCATCAACGCCTATGTGGTGGTCAACTTCAGCACCGAAGCATGGGTGGACTTCAAGCTCTGGGGCTATGCCTTCCCGCTGGTCTTCCTGATCGGCCAGGGTATCTACATCGCGCCGCACCTCAAGGGCGACGAGCCTGCGGCCTGAGCCAGGGGATTGCCATGACCGATCTTTCCATCGCTCAGCAGATGCACCAGGCTCTCACCCAGCGGCTGACCCCTGACGTCCTCGAAGTGCTCGACGAAAGCGCCGCCCACGCGGGCCACGCGGGGGCCAACGGCACCGGTTTTGGCACGCATTTCCGGGTCCGCATTTCGTCACCTTTGTTTACAGGCAAGCCGCGCGTGGCGCAACACCGCCTTGTGTATGATGCGCTGCAAGAATTTATTGACCAAGGCGTCCACGCCCTCGCCATTGAAGTTCTCTGAACCGGCCCCAGATAGCAACTCGCCGGATTTCAGCTGGCACAAACAACCTCTCATTTTTTGGATTCCGCATGAAGAAACAGCTCCTGTCCGGCCTCGTGGCCGCTGCCGTGCTGGGCACGATGGCCCTGCCCGCTTCCGCCCAGAACGTTGCCATCGTCAACGGCAAGGCCGTGCCGAAAGAGCGCGTTGAGGCGCTCAAGCAGCAGGTGGAACGCTCGGGCCGCCCTGTGACGCCCGACATCGAAGGCCAGATCAAGGAAGAAGTGATCGCCCGCGAAATTTTCATGCAGGAAGCGCAAAAGCGCGGCCTGGAAGCCTCGGCCGACTACAAGGCCCAGATGGAACTGGCCCGCCAGAGCATCCTGATCCGCGAACTGTTCGCCGACTACCAGAAGACCAACCCGGTGACCGACGCCGAAATCCAGGCCGAATACGACAAGTTCGTGGCAGCCAACGGCGGCAAGGAATACAAGGCCAGCCACATCCTGGTGGAGAAGGAAGCCGACGCCAAGGCCATCATCGCGTCCATCAAGAAGGGCGCCAAGTTCGAAGACATCGCCAAGAAGCAGTCCAAGGATCCAGGCTCCGGCGCCAAGGGTGGCGACCTGGACTGGGCCAACCCTGCCAGCTACGTGAGCGAGTTCACCGAAGCCCTGGTCAAGCTCGAAAAGGGCAAGATGACCGATGCCCCCGTGAAGAGCCAGTTTGGCTGGCACGTGATCCGCCTGGACGATGTGCGCCAGGCCCAGCTGCCCAAGCTGGAAGAAGTCAAGCCCCAAGTGGCGCAACAACTGCAGCAGCAAAAACTGGCAAAGTTCCAGGAAGACCTGCGTGCCAAGGCCAAGGTCGAGTAATCTGGCCAGACCGGCATCCGCAGGGATGCCCCCCCCAAAAAAACGCGGCCCAGGCCGCGTTTTTTATGTCCGCAGGAAACAGTCTGCTACCGGCAGTTCATCCGCAGAGCCGCATGTTATTTCCGTGAGCCAGTCGGCGCCTACGGCCTACCCAGCCACCAGGCCACCGCCATCAACAAACCAATCATCACCGGTTGGTGAAGCATGTAGTAACTCAGGCTCCAGCGCCCCAGAACCGACAAGGGTCGAACGATGCCAGGCAATGGCCGCGACAGCAGCACCGACCGGTGGGACAGCATCCACTGGCCTGCAGCCAGCCCCCACCACATCACGCCCAACCAAGGGAAAACGGGCACGTAGTCTTCGGTGAAAGGCTTGCGGGATACCAGACCCAGCCAGTTGAGGGACCGGCCGTTGAACCAGGGTGCCGCCTCCGCCCAACTGCCCACCAGCAGATGCTGCGCCAGGGGCGGCAAGGCCACTGCCACCAGCCCCGCCAGCCACAACCAGTGCCCCCAGTTGGCCGTGCACCGGGCAATGAGCAGCATCACGGCCATGCCATGCAAAACCCCGAAGTAGATGAAGCTCTGCGGAAACATGGCAAACGAGCCCAGCGTCACCAACAGCGCGCAGCCTGCGATCTGCATCCAGCGGCGCCCGAAACGCTGCCACCCCTGCCCCTGGTGCCACGCTATGGCCTGCCCCAGCCCTGCGCAGAAAAGAAAAAGGCTCACGATGACCGTGCGCTGTGTGGTCCAGAACGGGTCCACACGGAAGTTCTGTGGCCAGAAACCAAAATGGCTCAGGTCAAAACAGAAGTGGAAGGCGGTCATCCACACCATCGCCACTCCCCGCAGGGCATCCACCGCGTCATAGCGCTGGCCGATGGTGGTGGTCGGGGTCCCCGCCCATGGGCTTGAAGCGGAAGACGGGGAGACAGGCAGAGGACGTTTCATGGCGTGACCGGTCGGGCGGCGATTGGACGGATGCGCCCCAGGCTTCGGCGCCATCCGGGACGCCCCGATGGTAAGGACGTTTGCCCTGTCACTGACTTGCCCAGCACCGCAACAGGCAAGAAAAAAGGCCTTGCAGCACATGCTGCAAGGCCTTCAAACATTGGTCGGAGCGGCGGGATTCGAACTCGCGACCCTCTGCTCCCAAAGCAGATGCGCTACCAGGCTGCGCTACGCTCCGACAGCTCGTATTCTAACCCGCCAATTTCCTGTTTTTTGGTTCGATGCCTGCTTTTTTCATTTTTTTGAAAAAGCGGTAGGCACCCCAACAAACCGAAAATCCACAGCCCCTGGCAAAGCCGTGCGAGGACGAGAGAACAACAAGAAACGGGTCAGCCCTTCAGGCTGAAAAAGACCAATGAAATCGATGAAACCAAGGAATCACACCAGCCGATGGTTTAGCGGCTGCTCGGGCCGGGGCCACGGCCAGCCAGATGGCGGAAGGTGATGCGGCCCTTGGTCAGGTCGTAGGGCGACATTTCCAGGGACACCTTGTCACCCGCCAGGATGCGGATGTGGTGCTTGCGCATCTTGCCGCCGGTGTAGGCGATCAGTTGGTGACCGTTGTCCAGCGTGACGCGAAAGCGCGAGTCGGGCAAGACTTCCGTCACGGAGCCTTGCATTTCAATGAGTTCTTCTTTGGCCATGTTCGTTATCTCTTCAAAACTAAAATTCTGCGATCAGCGCCTGAACGCTTGGTGCATTCACCACGGCAATTACGACGTGGTCGGTGCTCGACACACGGTGCATTGCGGGCGGTGGGAGTCGCTGCACCCGGGGCGCAGATCAGGCAGACGGCCGGGGGAGACGGCTTCAATGGACAGGCAAAAGCGCTGTGCAAAGCCTGTCGATTGTACCGCGATGCGCCCTGTTGTGCCTATCGGCCCGTTTGGGCGGTAGCGGGCGGGCCATCACGCCCCTGCACAGCCAGGGCCAGCGTACGCACCAGATCCGTCTGAGTAATCACGCCCACCAGGCGATCATCTGCGTCCACGATGGGGATGTGGTGGTGGCCCCCTTGGGAGAACAGTGGCACCAGATCCATGGCGTGCTGCTCCACGCGGGCTACCTGCACGGGGTGGGACATGATTTCCCCCACGCTCTGCGGCTGGCCGCTGCGCCCCATGACCAGGGTGCGCAGGCGCTGTCCCAGGCCTTCATGCACATCCAGGTTGGCCAGGCGCATGAAGTCCGCCACGGTCACGATGCCCACCACCATGCGCTGCGCATCCACCACAGGCAGTGCCTTGATCTGCTCGGCACGCATCAGGGCCCACGCCTCCTTCAGCGAGACTCCTGCCTCCACCGCCAGCGGAGGCCGGGACATGATGTCCGAGCAGCGCACCTCCCCCAGCGTCCGCTGAAACGCGGCGCGGCCTGCCAGGTGCAGCAACCCCTCCAGATCGGCGCGGCTCACGTCCAGCACCTGGTTGTAGTGCGCCAGCGCCGCATCCACGTCCGATGCCGTGAAGGCGCCCTGGACCACGTCGGTGCGCGCCACCATATGCTGCGGGTGGGGGTAGCGGCGCCCGGTCAGACCGTTGTAGACCACCGCAGTCACCAGCAGCACCACCACGTTGAACAGAATCGGAAACGCCGCCAGGTGCCAGCCATCGCCTGAGGTGAGCACCACATACAGCGCCATGGCACCGCCCGGTGGGTGCAGGCAGCGCAGCGGCACCATGAGCGCAATGGCCAGCCCCACAGCCACCGCCCCTGCCCACACGGGATCGGGAATCAGCGCCGCACAGAGCCCGCCCACCAGGGCAGACAACGTGCTGCCGCCCAGCACAGGCCAGGGCTGGGCCAGCGGGCTCGACGGCATGCCGAACACCAGCACCGCACTGGCTCCGAGTGAGGCCACCATCCAGGGCCCTGCGCTGCCGCCACCCGCCCACCAGCGACTCAGCCAGGCGGTCAACAACACACCGACCACCGCCCCCGCGATAAAGCGCACCCGCTCGCGGCCGTCAATGCCCAGTGGTGCAGGCCAGAAATGGCGCAGCCAGCGGGCCATGCGCTTACGTGCTGGCAGCGACGAAGAAGACGGGGATGGGGGAACGGAAAAAGACATGGGCAAAGAGGAAGCGCAGCCGCGCCCCATTCGGCAACAAAACCATCGGCACCCAAGGAGTGCGCTGCGCCGTAGCCCTTGAGTGTCGCCGAGATCGCAATAAAGCAAGACCCGGGCCTCACAAGCCCCCTACACCACCGCCCTTGAGTTGCGCCATTCACCACGGACAGGGAGGGGCTACCTATGCTCGAAACTACTGATACGAGCAGCTCCAAACATCCAGCACGGTCACAAAATCATGATCTATACTGCACAAACATAAAATTAATGCACTTTAGTTCATGTTTGTTTTTTCCGTGGCCAACGTCCTGTCTCCTCGATTTACAGGTCGTGCTGCGATCAACAATCGTGACCTCTGTTGCACTGGTACGGCATGACCTGTCCGCTCCGGTACGGGTAACCCATAGGTATTCACCACGGAATGCTTGAAGTAAATTACTTTAAGCCTAAACAAAGGAGATCCATCCCATGACCACCCGCCGCCTCGTCATCAGCCGCAGCGCCGCCCTTGTGGGCGCAGCATCCACTGGGCTGCTGCTGCCCTCCATCGTGCGCGCCCAAAGCGGCAAGGTGCGTGTGGGTTTCATGCTGCCCTACACCGGCACATTTGCCCAGCTGGGCGTGGCCATCGAGAACGGCGTACGCCTGGCGATCGACCAGCAAGGCGGCAAGCTGGGCGGGCGCGAAATCGAGTGGTTCAAGGTAGACGATGAGTCAGAGCCCAGCAAGGGCGTGGAAAACGCCAGCAAGCTGGTGCAGCGCGACAAGGTGGATGTGTTGATCGGCACCGTGCACTCGGGCGTGCAGATGGGCATCCAGAAGGTGGCGCGCGACACCGGCGTGCTCAACCTCATCCCCAACGCTGGCGTGCATGCCGCCACCCGCGCCCTGTGCGCCCCCAACGTGTTCCGCACCTCATTCAGCAACTCCCAGCCCACGTTGGCACTGGGCAAGGCCATGGTCGAAAAGGGCCACAAGAAGGCCGTGTGGATCACCTGGAAGTACGCGGCCGGTGACGAGGCCTTTGAAGGCTTCAAGCAAAGCTACACCGCTGCGGGCGGCACCATCGTGAAGGAGCTGGGCCTGCCCTTCCCCAACGTCGAATTCCAGGCGCTGCTCACCGAGATCGCCGCCCTCAAGCCCGATGCCGTGGCCTGCTTCTTTGCCGGTGGCGGAGCGGCCAAGTTCATCCGCGACTACGCTGCGGCAGGCCTCAAGGACAAGATCCCGCTGTATGGCTCGGGCTTCCTGACCGAAGGGGTGCTTGAAGCCGCAGGCCCTGCCGCCGAAGGCATCATCACCACCATGCACTACAGCGACTCGCTGGACACGCCGCGCAACAAGCAGTTCCGCCTGGAATACGCCAAGACCTTCCGCAGCCAGCCCGATGTATACGCCGTGCAGGGCTACGACACCGGCCTGCTGCTGGTGCAAGGCGCCAATGCCGTGAAAGGTGACTTCTCCGCCAAGCCCGCGATCATCAAGGCCATGGAAAGCGCCACCATCGACAGCCCGCGCGGCAAGTGGACCATGAGCAAGGCCCACAACCCCGTGCAGGACATCTACCTGCGCCAGGTGGAGAACAAGGAAAACAAGGTGATCGGAGTGGCGGCCAAGGCGCTGGCAGACAGCGGCGCTGGCTGCCGCATGGGCTGACCCGCTGAAAGCGGAGCACACCCTCCATCCACCCGCCCGGCCACCGTGCCGGGCGCCCTGCTGTCGGCTTCGCTCCGAACAGCCTGATCTTCTGCACCCCAACCACGGCACCCGATGGACTTCGCCACCTTCCTGATCCAGTTGCTCAACAGCGTGCAGTACGGCCTGCTGCTGTTCATGCTGGCGGCCGGCCTCACGCTGATCTTCGGGATCATGGGCGTGGTGAATCTGGCGCACGGCAGCTTCTACATGCTGGGGGCCTACCTCGCGTATTCGCTGTCGGGGCATTTCGGCAGCCTGGCGCTGGCCATCGTGGGGGGGGCGCTGCTGTCGGCGATCTTCGGGCTGGCGCTCGAATGGCTTCTGTTCCGCCACTTCTACCACCGCGACCACCTGGACCAGGTGCTGCTGACCTTCGGGCTGATCTACATCTTTGAGGAGCTGCGCTCCATCCTGTGGGGCGATGATGTACACGGCGTACCCATCCCCCAGATGCTGGACTGGTCCATTCCGCTCACCGACACCCTCTCCTACCCGGTCTACCGGCTGTTCATCTCGGGTGTGTGCATTGCGCTGGCCGTGGCGCTGTATCTGCTGATCTCCAAAACCCGCCTGGGCATGAAGATCCGCGCGGGTGCCTTCAACCGCGACATGGCCGAGTCCCTGGGCGTGAACATCAAGCTCATCCATGCCATCGTGTTTGCGCTGGGCGTGGGCCTGGCGGCGGTGGCGGGCATGGTGGCGGCGCCGGTGTCCAGCGTCTACCCCAACATGGGCTCGTCGGTCCTCATCATGTGTTTTGTGGTGGTGGTGATTGGTGGCATCGGCTCGGTACGCGGTGCGCTCATTGCTGCGCTGCTGGTGGGCTTTGTCGATACGTTTGGCAAGGTGCTTTTACCGCAGGTGGCCGGGATGCTGGTCTACATGCTGATGGCGGCGGTGCTGCTGTGGAAACCCGAAGGTCTTTTCAAACAATGATGACCCCCATGCTTGTCACTTCGCGCATGTCATACGCCTCCCAGCCCGGCAGCCCCTCATGAGCACCCCCCGCGCCAATATCGAAGTGCTGCCGCGCAGCGTGCAGTTCGCCCTCGCGCTGGGGCTGGCTGCGCTGCTGCTGTTCCCCGTGGTCGGCAGCGACTTCTACGTACAAATGGTCACGCGCATGATGATCATGGCCATCTTTGCGATGAGCCTGGATCTGCTGCAGGGCGTGACCGGCCTGGTGTCGCTGGGCCACGCTGCCTACTTTGGTGTGGCGGGCTATGCACTGGCCTTCCTCACTCCGGCCGACGCGCCCGTGAGCCTGTGGTGGACGCTGCCGCTGGCGGTGGCGGGCGCTGCGCTGGCGGCCCTGGTCATCGGTTTCTTTGTGGTGCGCACCCACGGCATCTACTTCATCATGGTCACCATGGCATTTGCCCAGATGGTGTTCTATCTGTTCTTCGACAACAAGGCGCTGGGCGGCTCGGACGGGCTGTACATCAACTTCCGGCCCGACGCCTCCATTTTTGGCTGGCTACCGTTCGACCTGGAGGGCCGCAAGACCTTCTACTACTTCACGCTGGCGCTGGTGGTCATCGTCTACATGCTGCTGCGCCGCCTGCTCTGGAGCCCGCTGGGCCGGGCGCTCGCGGGCATTCGCATCAATGAGCACCGCATGCGCGCGATGGGTTTCGGCACCCAGGGCTACAAGCTCACGGCGTTTACCGTGGCGGGCGCACTGGCGGGGCTGGCGGGCTACCTGTGGGGCGCGCAGACCGGCTATGTGAACCCGGAGCTGATGGGTTTTCACATGAGCGCCCACGCCATCATGATGATCATCCTGGGCGGCATGGGCAATTTTGCGGGGGCCATCGTCGGCGCCTTCGCCTTTGAGTATCTGCTGCATGTGTTCAAGGACATCACCAAACACTGGCAGCTGCTGATGGGCGGCTTCATCGTGCTGGTGGTGGTGGCCGCGCCGCGCGGGCTGCTGGGCATGCTGGGGCAGCGCCGGACTGGCAAAGCGCAAGAGGATTCTCACCATGGCTGACGCCCTGCTCTCTGCCCGCCAGCTCACCAAGCGCTTCGGCGGTCTGGCCGCCGTCAATGGCGTCTCTGTGGACCTCTGGCGCGGCCAGATCCATGCCGTGATCGGCCCCAACGGTGCGGGCAAATCCACGCTGACCAACCTGCTCTCTGGCGACCTGCCGCCCACCTCGGGCACCGTGCTGCTGGGCGGCACCGATGTGACCGGCTGGGCGCCTGAGCGCATCTCACGCCAAGGCCTGGGCCGCAGCTACCAGAAGACCAACATCTTCCTGCCGCTCACGGTGCACGAGAACGTGCGACTGGCTGCCCAGTCGCGCGATGCGCAGCAGCCCTGGAACCCGCTGCGCTGGTGGCAGGACACCCGTGCAGCCACTATCAAAAACAGAGCTACCAGCGCACGTCTGGAAAGCGCTATCGAGCTGTCTGGCCTCAAAGACCGGCGCACAGCGATTGCCGGTGCCATGAGCCACGGCGAGCAGCGCCAGCTGGAGATCGCCATGACCCTGGCCACCGAGCCCCAGGTGCTGCTGCTCGACGAGCCCCTGGCCGGCATGGGCGTGGCCGAGGCCGAGCGCATGGTGGACCTGCTGCAGCGCCTCAAGCCCGCGCACGCCATCATGCTGGTGGAGCACGACATGGACGCCGTGTTCGCGCTGGCCGACCGCCTGACCGTGATGGTCAACGGCGAGGTGATTGCGCACGGCACACCGCCCGAGGTGCGCGCCGATGCCACGGTGCAGGCCGCCTACCTGGGCGAGGACCACTGAGATGACCACTCCATGGATCGATGCCAAAGGCATCCACACCTTCTACGGCAGCAGCCACATCCTGCACGGCATTGACTTCACCGTGGGCCAGGGCGAGACCATCGGTCTCATGGGCCGCAACGGCATGGGCAAAAGCACCCTGCTCAAGTCGCTGATGGGCCTGGTCAAGCCCCGCTCGGGCAGCGTGGCCGTGGCGGGCCGCGACGTGACGGGCAAGCCGCCCTACGAGGTCGCTCGCCTCGGCATTGCCTACGTGCCCGAAGGCCGTGGCATCTTTGGCAACCTCAGCGTGGTCGAGAATTTGCAGATGGCCGCACGTGCGGGCACGCGCGGCCAGCGCGACTGGACTTACGAGCGCGTGCTGGAGACCTTCCCGCGCCTGAAGGAGCGCCTGGGCCATGGCGGCCAGCAGCTCAGCGGTGGCGAGCAGCAGATGCTGACCATCGGCCGCGCGCTGATGACCAACCCCGATGTGCTGATCCTCGACGAAGCCACCGAAGGGCTGGCGCCGCTCATCGCGCGCGAGATCTGGCGCATCTGCAGCCTGATCAAGGACAGCGGCATCAGCAGCGTGATCGTGGACAAGAACTGGAAACATGTCACGCAAATCACCGACCGCAACATCATCCTGGTCAAGGGCCAGGTGGTGTTTGAAGGCAGCTCGGACGCGCTGCACGCGCAGCCCGCGCTACTGGACCAATACCTCGGGGTGTGACCGTGCGGGCGATGCCCGCCCGCGCCGATAGAATCATCCGCTTTCGTCTTCGAGGGGTTCGCCCGTGTCTGATCGCCTGGCAGTTCTGCCGCAATACCTCCTGCCCAAACAGGCACTGACCACCCTGGCCGGCAAATTCGCATCGGCCCGGCTGGGCGGCCTCACCACCTCGGTGATCCGCTGGTTTGTGGGCCGCTACAACGTGAACATGGGCGAGGCGGCCAACCCCGACATCGCCAGCTACGCCAGCTTCAATGACTTCTTCACGCGCGCACTGAAAGACGGCGCGCGGCCGCTCGCCGATGCCGACCTGATCTGCCCCGTGGACGGTGCCATCAGCCAGTTCGGGCCCATCGCCAAAGACCAGGTCTTCCAGGCCAAGGGGCACACCTACTCCACCACCGCCCTGGTGGGTGGCGACGCCGCTGCTGCAGCCCGTTTTGATGACGGCTACTTCGCCACGCTGTACCTGAGCCCGCGCGACTACCACCGCATCCACATGCCTTGCGCGGGTGAGCTCACGCGCATGGTGCATGTGCCAGGCGACCTGTTTTCGGTGAACCCCACCACGGCACGCGGCGTGCCCGGGCTGTTTGCGCGCAACGAGCGCGTGGTGTGCTTTTTTGAATCGGCCCAGGGCCCGTTTGTGCTCGTGCTGGTGGGTGCCACCATCGTGGGCAGCATGGCCACCGTGTGGCACGGCCAGGTGAACCCGCCGCGCCCCGGCACGCTGCGCCAGTGGGACTACGCACCAGGCCAGGTCAGCCTGCAAAAGGGCGAAGAGATGGGGCGTTTTCTGCTCGGCTCCACCGTGGTGATGCTGTTCCCAAAGGGGCCGCTGCAGTTCAACCCCCAGTGGGCGCCCGCACGGCCCATTCAGCTGGGTGAAGCGATGGCACAGCGGGCGGCTGGCTGACGGGAGAGCTTGCTACCGGGTTGCCCGGCAGCAGTGCGCGGGCCTTACTCGGGCACCCGGCTCAGCTGAAACGCACTGGGCTCCAGCCAGAGTGTGTCAGGGTGCACGGGGACATCGCGCCCCACCAGGTGCACCAACAGGCCACCGCGCCGCACCACCACATGGCTCACCGTTTCACGGCTGCCCCCCAGTTGGACGACGGCGCCAGGCTTGAACAAAGGCATGTAGTAATAAGCCGCAGTTTCCATAAGGATGCGGCTCCTTCCGCACAGGTGGCCGCGTGGCACACCGCGCAGCCCGCACAAAACTGAGGCTGCTCACCCCATCCTAGCACCGATCCCTGACCCTACCGCGCTGTCGGAAGGTAAAGCCAGAGACAGATCAGCCCGGGGTTTGCGCCCGCGCAAACCCGAGCGCAGCCTTCAGCAACCGCTCCAGATGCGGCTGCACCCCGGCCGCCACCTGGGGCAGGTAGTCAAAAGGCAAGGCCTCCTGCATGTAGCTGCACTGCGTCATCTCCAGTTGCACCGCGTGGATGTTCTGTGCGGGCTGGCCGTAGTGGCGCGTGATGTGACCGCCCTTGAAGCGGCCATTGAGCACACCGGTGTAGCCCGGCGCCGACTGCGCAATGGCCAGCAGCGCCTGCGCCAGCGCCGGGTCACAGCTGGCGCCATCGGCCGTACCCAGGTTCAGGTCGGGCAGCTTGCCCTCAAAAAAGCGCGGCAGCACCGAGCGGATGGAGTGCGCGTCCCACAGCACCGCCACGCCATGCTGCGCGCGGATGCGGTCCAGCTCGGCACGCAGTTGCGCGTGGTACGGCGCCCAGACCGCCTCGCGGCGCGCGGCGATTTCGGCTTCATCGGGCACGTCGCCCTGCGCGTAGATAGGCGTGTCGTCAAAGGTGTCCACAGGGCACAGACCGGTGACGCTCTGGCCGGGGTACAGGCTCGCGCCATCGGGAGGGCGGTTCAGGTCCACCACGTAGCGCGAATGCGTGGCCACGAGGATGGAGGCCCCCATGTCTTTCGCAAACGCATACAGGCGCTCCATGTGCCAGTCGGTGTCGGGCACCTGGCGGGCTTCGTCGGTAAAGCGCGCAGCGAGCTGCGGCGGCACATAGGTGCCTGCATGGGGCATGGAGATCAGCAGTGGCTGCGTGCCCTGGTGAAAGGTGAAGGGCGGGGGTGTGGTGGTCATGGATGGGACCGTGGATGGAGTCAAAGAACAGGGGGAAGTCAACCGGCCGAAATGGTGGTGGAGCGCGCCGCCACAAAAGCCTGCGCAGCCGTGTCGTGCAGGGCGTGACGCCCCTGCGCCACCCGCAACACGCCCGCGACCCACAGGCTGTCGATGGCCGAGGTACGGTGGCTGCCGAACACATGGGACGACAGCATGCTGGGCGCAGGCAGGCCCGCCAGAGCCACATGCTGCGCATCCAGCGCCACCATGTCGGCCTGCTGGCCGACCGCCAGGCCTGCAAGGCCCGCCATGCCGCCGGGTGAGCGGCCGGATGCCTGCGCCCCGCCCTGCACCGCCTGCAGGGTCATGGCCGTGGCCACCTCGGCCTGGGTGCTGCTGGCCAGCACATTGCGCTGGCGCAGCGACAGGCGCTGGCCGTATTCGAGCATCAGCAGTTCCTCGGCGGCATTCACGCAGGCGTGGCTGTCGGAGCCCACACCCCAGCGGCCGCCGTGCTGCAGCCACAGCGGCATGTCGAAGAGGCCGTCGCCCAGGTTGGCCTCGGTGGTGGGGCAGATACCGGCCACAGCCCCCGTGCGCGCGGCGTCGGCGTATTCCTGCGGTGTCATGTGCGTGGCGTGCACCAGGCACCAGCGTTCATCCACGGGGGCATGCTCCAGCAGCCACTGCACGGGGCGTTGCCCGCTCCAGGCGATGCAGTCCTGAACCTCCTGCGTCTGCTCGGCAATGTGGATGTGGATGGGGGCCTGGAGGTTCAGCGCCGTGAGGCCCTGTACGGCGGCGGCCAAGCTATCCGGCGGCACGGCGCGCAGTGAATGCGGGGCCAGACCCAGAATGCCGCCCAGCGCCCGTGTAGCGGGCGCAAGGCGCTCCAATAAGGAGAGCATGTTATCGGTGCTGCGGACAAAGCGCGCCTGGTCGGCACGCGGCGGCTTGGCGCCAAAGCCGCTGGTCTGGTACAGCACCGGCAGCAGCGTGATGCCGATGCCCGCGCTCTTCGCCGCACGCAGCAGCGCCAGCGACAGTGTGGCGTCATCGGCATAGGGGCGGCCGTCCTGGTCGTGGTGCACGTAGTGGAACTCGCACACGCTGGTGTAGCCCGCCTCCAGCATCTCCACATACAGCCAGGTGGCAATGGCCTCCAGGGATTCGGGCGTGATGCGCGCGGCAAAGCGGTACATCAGGTTGCGCCAGCTCCAGAAGCTGTCCTGGCTCTCGCCCCGGTATTCCGTGAGGCCCGCAAACGCGCGCTGGAAGGCGTGCGAATGCAGGTTGGGCATGCCGGGCAGCAGCGGGCCGGGGGCCACTGCGACGCCGTTGGGCTGCGCGTTGGGCGTGATTGCGGTGATGCGCCCTGCCCCATCCCACGCGACGAGCACATCGCGCGCCCAGCCGGTGGGCAGCAAGGCATCGGCCGCGAAAAGCTGGCGTTGAAGCGGCTCGCTCATGGCATGACTCCGTGGATGCGCCCCTGCCGCACGATGGTGCAGGCGGGCTTCTGGCCAAACCAGTAGGCCAGCTCGGCCGCCTCGCCCACAGGCCACAGCACGAAGTTGGCAGGTCGGCCCGATGCGATGAGGCCGTGGGAATCTTGCAACCCCAGCGCGCGTGCCGCATGGGTGGTGATGCCCGCCAGTGCCTCGGGCACCGTCAGGCGGAACAGCGTGCAGGCCATGTTGGCCATGAGCAGCAGGCTGAGCGCGGGCGAGGTGCCCGGGTTGTGGTCGGTGGAGACGGCCATGGGCACGCCCGCCTCGCGCAGCTGTGCGATGGGCGGCAGGTGCGTGTCGCGCAGCGTGTAGTAAGCGCCCGGCAGCAGTACGGCCACAGTGCCTGCGGCTTTCATCGCAGCAACGCCATCGGTCGACAGGTGCTCGATGTGGTCGCACGACAGTGCGCCATACCGCGCGGCCAGCGCCGATCCGCCCATGTCCGACAGCTGCTCGGCATGCAGCTTGACGGGGATGCCGAGCTTTTGCGCAGCCTGGAAGACCTGCTCCGTCTCCGCCAACGTGAAGGCGATGCGCTCGCAGAACACATCCACCGCATCCACCAGGCCCTCGGCGGCCAGCACGGGCAGCATCTCGTTGCAGACCAGATCGACATAGGCTTGGCTGCGGCCTGCGTACTCGGGCGGCAGCGCGTGCGCGCCCAGGAAGGTGGTGCGCACCGTCACGCCAAACGCCTCGCCCAGGCGGCGGGCCACGCGCAGCTGTTTGCGCTCATGTTCCAGCGCCAGGCCGTAGCCCGATTTGATCTCGATGGCACATACGCCCTCGGCCAGCAGGGCCTGCAGGCGCGGCACGGCCTGGGCAAAAAGCTCGTCTTCCGACGCCGCACGCGTGGCCTTGACCGACGACACAATGCCCCCGCCCGCCTTGGCCACTTCTTCGTAGGTGGCACCGGCCAGGCGCATGGCGAATTCGTTGGCACGCTGGCCGCCATAGACCAGGTGCGTGTGGCAATCCACCAGCCCGGGGGTCACGAGCGCGTCCCGCGCATCGTGGCGCGGCAATGCCTGGTAAGCGGCGGGCAACTGCGCCTCGGGCCCCACCCAGGCCATCTGGCCTTGCTGCACCACCACGCAGGCCGATTGGCCCTCAGGCACTGCCACGTCGGCCGCCCACAGGCCGGGCGCGGGTTTCAGGTTGTGCCACACGCCATCGGCGTTCTGGCTGGCGGCCGCCCCGTTCGGGTGGCCGTGGTTGTCCATGTGTTGCATCTGCCTGCCCACCCGTGGGCTCCGTGTTAAATGCTATACAAATAATAGCTACCAGCGCTTATCCATCAGGCGGTGGCGGCCATTTTTATTCAAATTTTGGGAGCTGCACCGCGCTGCAAGGCGATCCAGACCAGTGCGGGCGCATCGGCGTCGGCCCCTGCATGCAACGGCTTCAGTTGGCCCGGCCTTGCACCGCCCTCGCCCGCCCACCAAAAGCCCTGCCCTGCCGCCAGCGCACGCGGCCCGGCGCCCGGCGCCACCCACTGCCAATCGCCCTGCAGCACCAGGCACAGGCCTGCGGGCGTGTCGCCGGGCGACTGCGCATCGCTCACCACCTGCAGAGGCCCATGCCACAGGCCCCGCCGCAACATGAGGTTGAAGTCCTTGGAGGTGCCGCCCAGCATCGCACTGTCCACCGCATCGTCGCCGGAAAACGCAAACGGCTGCCAGCGCGGCTTCAGCCGGTGCTCCCAGCCAGGGCTGCGCAGGTGCAGGCCGTCGCCAGACAGCAGCATGATCTGCCTGTCGATGGCCGGGAAGACGGAGAACGGCCCGGGCCGGTCCACCGTGGCCAGGCTCACGCGCCACTCAAAGCTGTTCATGTCGGCGCCCGGGGGCCAGCAGGCCAGCTCCTGCGTGCTGCCGCCGCCGTTTTTCCAGGGCATGCTGGGGGTGGTGGCCAGGTCAAAAAAGTGCATTGCCATCGTTGTTGCCGTGTTCATCAATCAGGATGTTGCGGTGGTCGGCTCTGCGCCGGTGACCAGCAGCGGAAACAGCGGATGGTCCATCTCCGCGCCAGCGGGCAACTCATCCGCCAGACCCGGAAACTCAGGCGAAGTCTTCCACGGCCGGGGTGCATGGCGCGTATCGTCGCCGAGGAACCGCACCGAGAACACGCGGCGGCGGTTGGGGCCCTCCACCCCACCCGCCGCATGCAGCGTGAGCATGTGAAAGCACACCACGTCGCCGGGCTCGATCTCCCAGCCCACGATGGGAAATGCAGCACGGTCGGCCTCAACGTTGGGCAGGTCCTGCAGGCTGCCTTCGGGGAACCACTTCGCCTGGTTGTCCATGAAGGTGCGCGGCATGAGCCACGGCCCCTTGTGCGAACCGGCCACAAACTCCAGCGTCGCAGCGCGGGACACCGGATCGACCGGAATCCACATGCTGATGTTCTGCATGCCGTCGATGTTGTAGTACGGCTGGTCCTGATGCCAGGGCGTGCGCTGGCGGGTTCCCGGCTCCTTCACCAGCACATGGTCGTGGTACAGCCGCACGGTGCGCGACTGCATGAGGCGCTGGGCGGCCAGGGCCAGCGGGGTTTCGCGCACGAAGCGGCCGAACTGCGGAATGTCCTGCCAGTTGCAGAAATCCTCAAAGAAGCGGCCCGGGTCATCCGGCCTGCTGGCCACCTTGGCGCGCGGGCTGGGCGCGGCCAGGTTGGCATCGATGCCCTCGCGCAGCAACGCGACCTCTTCAGGCGTGAGCAACTGCTTGATGCAGATCGCACCATCGCGGGCGAATTCGGCGACCTGCTGGTCGCTCAGTCGCTCGCGCAGGCGCGCCTGCCACGGTTGCTGCAAAACCCCGGACGAAACATCGGACATGGCACCTCACCTCCAGATCAAACGTGCAGACTGATAGATAGATCCCGCGAGTATCGGCGGGCTTACTTGATCATCGGCAGCTTCAGGCCCTGCTTCTTGGCCGTCTCCACCGCCAGCTCGTAGCCTGCATCGGCATGGCGCATCACGCCGCTACCGCAGTCGTTGACCAGCACATTGGCAAGGCGTTGGGCCGCTGCTTCGGTGCCGTCGGCCACGATGACCATGCCCGAGTGCTGCGAATAGCCCATGCCCACACCGCCGCCGTGGTGCAGGCTGACCCAGGTGGCGCCGCCGGCGGTGTTGAGCAGAGCGTTGAGCAGCGGCCAGTCGCTCACGGCGTCGGTGCCGTCCTTCATGCCTTCGGTCTCGCGGTTGGGGC
>NZ_JBWKZU010000023.1:0-75182 GCF_059424825.1 Acidovorax sp. GW101-11A03
TTGACGGCTTCCAATTGAGGAGGTGTTACCCATGTTCCCGCACACCTGTTTCCCATGTGTCCGGTCTGAACAGGCGAGACGAAAGAAAGTTACTGCGCCGCCGGGCGCACACCCCGGCCTCCGCCCTCAACCCAAGCACGCCATTCAAACCAGTACGCCAAGGCTTCGACAGGCTCAGCCCGAACGGTCACTGTAGTGCTATAAAAATAGTAGCTGTCAGCGCTTTTTAGACAGGCGGAGGCAGCCAATTTCTTTCAAAACATCAAGCCGCCACAGCGTCCCGCTCATCCGCAGCAAACTCCGGCAACCCCCGCAGCCGCTCATAGATCGGCGCAAAGTCCGCCGCCGTCATCTCGAACAGCTGCTCAAAACTGTCGATCACAAAGTACGTCTGCTGGTACGTATCGATCTTGTAGCGCGTGCGCATGGTGCGCTCCAGCGCCAGCGGAATGCGCTGCGGCTCCGGGCTCTGCACCGAATACGCCAACTCGCCCGATGAGCTCAAAATCCCCGCCCCGTACGCCCGCAACTGCCCCGCCTCGCGGATCAGCCCGAACTCGATGGTGTACCAGTACAAACGCGAGAGCATCTCGCACGACCCCAGCCCCTGCGCCTTCAGCCCGCCCTGTCCGTATCGCTGTACGTAGTCCGCAAACACCGGGTTGAACAGCAGCGGCACATGGCCGAACAGGTCGTGAAAAATGTCGGGCTCGACGATGTACTCGAACTCCTCGGGCTTGCGGATCCAGTCCGTCACCGGGAACTTGCGGTTGGCCAGCAGGGTGAAGAAGGGCACCTCCGGGATCAGCCCCGGCACGCCCACCAGCTCCCAGCCGGTCGCTTTGTAGAGGCGCTCGTTCACCTCTTCAAAACGCGGGATGCGGTCGCTCGCGCCCAGTGAGGGCAGGGCGTCGATGAACGCCTGGCTGGCCAGGCCGGGCAGCAGGGCGCGCTGGCGCTCGTACAGACGGCGGTAGGTGTCGTGGTCGGCGTCGGTGTAGCTCGCATAGTCCTGCGGGCAGGTGTAGTCCGCGCTGGCACGCGAATAGTCGCCACGCGGTGGGCGAGTGGATTGGCCATAGACGACAGGGGCTTGTCCCATTTTTTTCTCCTTTGCCGCCATGACCTTGCGCACCGACCGGCGCGCATTTGACCGGCGGCTGTTAATCGATCTTGATCTTTGCGGCCCGGATCAGAAATTCGTACTTGCTGTTTTCCGAGCGCACAAACTGCGCAAACCCGTCGAGCGTCAGCTCTTCGGGCGTGATGCCCATCTTCTTGAACTTCTCCTTGCCTGCGGGCGAGTGCATCGCGGCGCTGAACGAGTTGGCATAGCGGCGCGCGTCCGCATCAGGCAGCGAGGTCGGCGCGAACAGGCCGAACCATGTGGACACATTGAAGCCCTGCACGCTGTCGTTGATGCTGGGCACGTTGGGCAGCGCCTCGTTGCGGCTGAGGGTGGTCACACCCAGCGCCAGCAGCTTGCCCGACTGGATCTGCGGCAACGCCGAGGCCAGGTTGTCAAACACCATCAGCACCTGGCCCGATTCCAGCGCGGCGAGCGCGGGCTTGGAGCCCTGGAAGGGCGTGTGGCCCATCTTGGTGTTGGTGAGCGACTTGAACATCTCGGCCGAGATGTGGCCGATGCTGCCGTTGCCACCCGAGCCGTACTTGGCCTGGTCCGGGTTCTTCTTGAGGTACTGCACCAGGTCGGGCGTGGTCTTGATGCCCAGCTTGGCTGCTTGCGCCGCACTCACCACCAGCACATTGGGCGTGCGCGCCACGAGGGCGATGGGCTTGAAGTCCTTGAGTGCGTTGTAGGGGAAGTTCTTGTACAGCCAGGGATTGACGGCGTGGGTGGCCACGGCGCCCATCAGCACCTGGTTGCTGGTCTTGGGAGATTTGGCGACCTGATCGGCGCCGGTACTACCACCCGCCCCCGGTTTGTTCTCCACGGTAATGGAGCCCAACTGGGCGGCAGCACCGTCGGCCACGATGCGGGCCGAGGTGTCCAGCGGACCACCAGCGGGGTAGGGAACCACGATGGTGAGCGGGGCAGAGGGGCTTTGGGCCATGGCAAAGGTGGCCACACAGGTCAGGCCAACACTGAACAGGGTGCTACGGAGCGACATCGGGATCCTTTTGAGTTCCGGGGAGCGCGCAGTATAGGCACCTGTTCAGGGTTAACCCTGGATGTCTGATGACTTAGGTGTTCAGCACGCCACGGCGGATCTGGTCGCGCTCCAGCGACTCGAACAGCGCCTTGAAGTTGCCTTCGCCAAAGCCGTCGCGGTAGTCGCCTTCGCGCTGGATGAATTCGAAGAACACCGGGCCCAGCATGGGCGTGGAGAAGATCTGCAGCAGCAGGCGGGGCGTGCCGTCAGCGGTGGATCCATCAAGCAGGATGCCGCGCGACTGCAGCTCGGGCACGGGCTGGCCGTGGCCGGGCAAACGGGTGTCCAGCATTTCGTAGTAGACCTCGTTGGGTGCCGTGGCCAGGGGCACGCCGGCCATGCCCAGCTTGTCCACCACGTCCAGCAGGTTGTCGCAGATCAGCGCGATGTGCTGGATGCCTTCGCCGTTGAACTGCATCAAAAATTCTTCGATCTGGCCGCCACCCTGCTTGGCTTCTTCGTTCAGCGGGATGCGGATCATGCCGTCGGGCGCTGTCATGGCCTTGGAGGTCAGGCCCGTGTATTCGCCCTGGATGTCGAAGTAGCGGATCTCACGGAAGTTAAACAGCTTCTCGTAGAAGTTGGCCCAGAAGCCCATGCGGCCCCGGTACACGTTGTGCGTGAGGTGGTCGATGAGGTTCAGGCCATGGCCCACAGGGCGGCGGTCCACACCTTCGATGAATTCGAAGTCGATGTCGTAGATGGACTTGCCGTCTTCAAAGCGGTCGATCAAGTACAGCGGTGCACCGCCAATGCCCTTGATGGCGGGCAGGCGCAGTTCCATGGGGCCGGTGGGGATGTCGATGGGCTGGGCGCCCAGCTCCAGTGCGCGGTTGTAAGCCTTGTGCGCATCCTTCACGCGGAAGGCCAGGCCGCAGGCAGACGGGCCATGCTCTGCGCCGAAGTAAGCCGCCTGGCTGTGGGGCTCGCGGTTCAGGATGAAGTTGATGCCGTTCTGGCGGTACAGCACCACGTCCTTGGAGCGGTGCTTGGCGACCAGCGTGAAACCCAGCTTTTCAAACACCGCCTCCAGCACGCCGGGCTGGGGCGAGGTGAATTCGACGAACTCGAAGCCCATCAGGCCCATGGGGTTGTCCCAGGCAGCGAGCTGGGCGGTGGTTTCTTGCGGCAAGGCGGCGTTCATGGGGGGTCTCCGGCATTCGTTGATGAATGTCATGGACTTTAGGCGTGGCCTGCCTCATGTTTCTAGCGAAATCAAGAGGCTTTGCCGCTTGATTTGCAGGAATATTGTGAATGGTCAAAATTTCGCGCAATCAGGCGGCGCTTCGGGCAGGGAGGGTCGCCGCGCCGATGCGGCGTCGCCAGGTGCCCGCAGAGCGCTAGGAGCCCGAAGCGCCCGCGCTAAGCCGGCGCAGCGCCAGCGCGGCGTCAATGCGTTGCTGCTCCTCGGGCGAGAAAAGCTGCTGGCGCAACTGCTGCAGGCCAGGGCCCTCGCCCTGTTGCGCGCGGGCTTGGCTGTACTGGTCCAGGCGCTGGTTCCAGTGCTGTTCCTCCCGGTCCAGCTGGGCCATGGCCTGCGCGGCTGCCGGACCGTATTGCGCGCTGCGGGCGGCGTAGCGGGTGCGTTCGTCGGCGTTGCTGGCGTTGAACGCGGCCGTCTGCGCGGCGGCGGCCATGTGTTCGGTGGCGGCGCTGCGTTCGGCACGGCGCTCGGCGGAGATTTCGTTGTCAGCCGCCTGCAGCGCCTGGGCGCGCTGCTCGGGGCTGAGCTGGGTGTTGCGCTCAATCTCCAGGCGTGCCAGGGTGTAGCGGTCCAGGTCGGCCTCGCGGGCAAACAGGGCGTCGTATTCGGCGTCGTCAAAAAACTGCAGGCGTACCTTGTGGCGCGCTTCCAGTGCGTCGCGCAGTGCGCGTGGGTCGGTCAGGTCCTGCGGCGCGCGCAGGCTGCCCAGGGCCACGCGATAGTCCACATAGCGCTCGGCCAGGGCCAGCGCACGGGTGGCCAGGGTGGCGGGGAAATGCTGGTTCACCAGTGCGGCCAGGCGCTGCTTGAGCACGGCCGGGTCGCTGGCGTCGCCCGCTTCCATCAACAGGGCTTCCAGCGTGTCGCGCAGGCCGTGCACCAGCAGCGGGTCGGCCGGGCCATCGGCGGTGATGGCGCGGCGGCGTGCAAAAAAGCTGTTGTCCACGCCCTGTGCTGGCGATGGTTGTACCTGGGCACCGGCGGTGGCGGCGGCCGCCCCCACGGGTGGTTGATGCGTAACCCCCGCGCCCAACCCGGCAGGGCCTCCCAGCCACCAGACCACGGCGGCCGTGGTGAAGGCCAGGAGTGCGGCGGCAACCGCCCAGGTGCGCAAGGGTTGGGCCATGGCTTACAGGCCTTGCTGCTTGAGGCGGTTGGCGTGCTGGCGGTACAGCGTCACCGGGTCGGTGGAGAACCAGTCGCGCAGGCCCAGCAACTGGTTCACTTCATCAAGGTGGTTCTGGCGGTAGTCGCCCAGGTGTTTGCCCAGGCGCGACGAGCAGGCCGACACCAGGCCGTCGTTGGCTTCGCCAAAGGTCAGGCTCAGCGTGGTCAGCAGTGCGTCGCTGGCGTCGAGCACGTTGGTCAGGGGCAGGGTGCCGGTCCAGGAGTAGTAGCGCACGCCATTCACCAGCTCAGCACCATTGCCGCAGCCGGAGGTGGGCACCCCCTGTGGGAAGCGGCTGTTGAACTTGGCGGAGCCTGCGGTGGTCAGCGAGTCCAGCGCCGCCGTGGGCATCTGGGGCAGGCCCGTGCCGCCCGAGGTCAGGTTGATCAAACCCACCAGCGCCTTGGCCGCCGCATTGGCTACGGCCTCGGACACCGAGCCTGCAGGCGCCACGCCGCGCAGGATGTCGGCCACGCGCGAACCCCGGTTCACGCCCCCGATGGATGTGACCGAGGCCACCAACTGCGGCGCCACACCCGCCACATAGCGCGTGGTGGGGCCGCCGTGCGAGTGGCCCACCAGGTTCACTTTGGCCGCGCCGGTGATGGCGAGGATGGTCTTGACCTGGGCCAGCAGCTGCTCGCCCCGCACCTCGGTGCTGTTGGCGGCCGACACCTGGGCCACGTAGACCTTGGCACCACCCTGGCGCAGTGCGTCGGGAATGCCGTAGAAGTAATCGATGCCCAGCGCCGAGTCAAAGCCAAAAAGCCCGTGCACCAGCACGATGGGATACCGCGTTTGCGTGTAGCCCGTTTGCGCCTGCGCGCCCCCGCCCACCAGCAGCAACCCCGCCGTTGCTGCCAGCACCAGTCGCCGCAACAAGCGGCTGAAAAATCCGGTCATGTGTTTGTCTCCGTTGATGTGATTTCTTATGCTTGCAAAATAGAACGGTCGTTCGTTTTTGCAGTGTTTATTTTTTGGGGAGATGGCTGCTGTCACTATCGGGACATACCCGTGCCTGCAATGTGGTCGGCGGGAAATTGCCTGGATTCCGTAAAATCCTGCGCCATGAAAGCTTTTGACGCATTGGACAAGCTGGATCGCGCCATCCTGCGCCGTCTGCAAGAAAACGGCCGCGAGACCTACGACGTGATCGGCGAGCAGGTGGGCCTGTCGCCCAGCGCCGTGCTGCGCCGCGTCAAGCGGCTGGAGGACAGCGGCGTGATCGACCGCTATGTGGCCCTGGTGCCGCCCGAAGCGGTGGGGCTGGGGCTCACGGCCTACCTCAACGTGCGCCTCGAAAAACACACCGAAAGCCACAAGCGCAACCCCATGGACCTGTTCCGCGCCAGCGTGCAGACCTGGCCCGAGGTGGTGGAGTGCGCCTCGCTCACCGGCGAGATGGACTACCTGCTGCGCGTGGTGGTGGCCGACATGGCGCACTACAGCCGCTTCATCATGGACACCCTGCTCAAGCACCCCAGCGTGCAGGATTGCAAGACCAGCTTTGTGCTCGACCGCGTGAAAGCGACCACGGCCGTGCCGGTGTAGCCCGGCACCTTCGTCCTCGGATGCGCCTGTGCATGTCGCAGGCGTGATTTCTTAGCGTGCCTGTCGGTGCGGCGGAGGTTGCTGCCAGGCGCGCCGCGCTATACGCTCCGGTGGGGGCTAAGGGGGCATGGTGCAGACGGCAGTCCAGCCACCCAGCCGTCGCATGTGCGACCCCTGCAGAGGAGTTTCACAGCATGATTACTCTTAAATTGATAGCTTCTGAAGCTTGTTCATCAGGCGCTTGGAGCCGATTTCTTTGCCTTTTGAGTAGTGTCACTATTTTGCTGCGCCGCAGCAATTTGAACTGGAAAAAATGAGGGAAAACCCTTATATTTGGCTGCATGTTCGCAACCAAAGACTGGCTCAAGGCATCCTGGTACGCAGGCCGGGACATGCTGCGCCCGGTAACGGGCGGCTCCTCTGCCTCTGACATTCACATCCACCAGCAGGAGACGCCCGTGATGGTTCCTATCCGCTCCCTGGGCCCCTCCTATCGGGAGCGGATCACCCAGCACCTGCTGCAGCTGGAGCCTGCAGACCGCTACCTGCGTTTTGGCTACGCCGCCAACGACGAGCAGATCCGCCGCTACGCGGAGCAGCTGGATTTCAACCGTGACGAAATCTTCGGCATCTACAACCGCCGCCTCGAACTGATCGCCATGGCCCACCTGGCGTTTTCCGAGCACCCTGAGCACAAGCAATGCGCCGAATTCGGTGTGTCCGTGCTCAAGCAGGCCCGGGGCCGTGGTTTTGGCGCCCGCCTGTTCGAGCGTGCCGTGATGCATGCCCGCAATGAAGGCGTGAACATGGTGTTCATCCATGCGCTGTCCGAGAACACGGCCATGCTCAAGATCGCGCGCAACGCGGGTGCCACAGTGCGCCGCGATGGCTCAGAGTCCGAGGCCTACCTGCAGATCCCGCCCGCAAGCCTCGACACGCGCATGGCCGAGATCGTGGAGCAGCAGTTTGCCGAGGTGGACTACCAGCTCAAGAAGCAGGCCAAGCAGTTCTGGGACTTTCTGGCCAACGTGCAGGAAGTGCGCAGCGGCGTGCAGCACGCGCGCCACCAGTCGGCCGAGTAAGGCCTGGCTGGGCACGGGGCGGGGCCGGTGCGGGCCCTGTCACCACAATCCGCTATCCTAGGGGCCCGATCCACTACCGCACGTCCTGCACTCCACGACAGTGTCTGATCCGCATCCCGGGCGCCCGCCCGAAAAGGAAGACAAACGCACCTTCCTGCAGAAGGTGGCAGAGTTCATCCACCCTGGCCCCGACTCGACCCAGGAATTGATCGAGACCCTGGCCGAAGCCGAGGACAACCAGGTCATTGGCGCCGAGTCGCGCGTGATGCTGGAGCGTGTGATCCGCATGGCCGACATGACGGCGGGCGACGTGATGGTGGCTGCGCCGCGCATGGATCTGGTCAACATCGACTCCCCGTTCGACGATTTGCTGCATCTGGTCATCAACACCGCGCATTCGCGGTTTCCGGTGTACCAGGGCGAACGCGACAACATCATTGGCATCCTCATGGCCAAGGACCTGCTCAAGCTGCAGCGGGCGCCCGAGCTGAACATCCGCGCCCTGCTGCGCCCGGCGGTGTTTGTGCCCGAGAGCAAGGGCCTGAACGACCTGCTGCGCGAGTTCCGGGGCAACCGCAACCACCTGGCTATCGTGATCGACGAGTTTGGCCGCATGGCCGGGCTGGTCACCATCGAGGATGTGCTGGAGCAGATCGTGGGCGAGATCGAGGACGAGTTCGACATCCCCGAGGACGACGGCGACATCTTCGGCCTCGCCGACCGCACCTACCGCGTGAGCGGCGACACCTCGGTCGAGCGCGTCTGTGAAGCCTTTGATGTACTGATCCAGAGCAGCGATCCCGGCGAAAGTTTTGACACCATTGGTGGCCTGATTGCCCACGAAATGGGCCATGTGCCCAAGCGCGGCGAGCAGCTGCAGCTGGGTGGCCTGCAGTTTGTGGTGCTGCACACCAAGGGCGGTGCCGTGCGCTGGTTCAAGGTGTCCAAGGCCGAAGACGGCAGCGCTGCCGCTTGATGGCGCGGGCTTCCGTGACGATGCGCTGGCCCCTGCAGGCGCTGATGGCGCTGGCCGCCGGGCTGGCGCAGGCGGCCTCCCTGGCCTGGCCGGGCCATGGCCAGCCCTTGTGGTGGCTGCAGCTGCTATCTCTGGCCGTGCTGGCGCGCCTGGTGCGGCCGGGTGCGGGGGCGGTGGTGTCCTGGCAGCGGGGGGCGCTGATTGGCGGCGTGTTTGCCACGGCCTGGCTTTCGGGCACCTTCTGGTGGCTGTTCATTTCCATGCACACCTATGGCGGCCTGCCTGCGCCGCTGGCGGTGGCCGCCGTGTTGGCGCTGGCCGCGTTTCTGGGCAGCTACTATGCCGCCGTTTTAGGCCTTTTTTGCCGCCTTGCGCCCGTCCATCAAGGCGGGTCTGCTCTCCTTTTTGGAGCGCTCTGGCTGCTGGCCGAGCTAGCGCGGGGCATCTGGTGGACGGGCTTTCCCTGGGGGGCGGGGGGCTATGCCCATGTGGACGGGCCGCTGGCGCCGTTGGCACGGTATGTGGGGGTCTATGGCCTGGGCGCCGTGGCGGCAGCGCTGGCCATGGGGGTGGTGCAACTACGCCTCGCCGACCTGCGCCGGTGGCGCATTTTGGCGCTGCTGCTGGCCCTGGCAGCTGTGCTGGCCGGGGCCACGGCGCAGCGCTTCTGTGCGGTCAACCTGTGCCACACGCCCTCGCAACCCCAGCCGCCCGCGCTGAGCCTGGAGCTGCTCCAAGGCAACATTCCGCAGGACGAGAAATTCCAGCCGGGCAGTGGTGTGCCCGTGGCCCTTCAGTGGTACGCCGCAGCGCTGCGCGATGCCAAGGCCGACCTGGTGGTGGCGCCCGAAACTGCGATTCCGCTGCTGCCGCAGCAGCTCATTCCGGGGTACCTCGAGGGCATCCAGCAGCGCTACGCGCAAGGCCCGCAGGCCGCGTTGGTGGGGATTCCGCTGGGGGATGAAACGCTGGGCTACACCAACTCGGTGCTTGGCATGGGGCCCGCCACCCAGGCCACGCCCTACCGCTATGACAAGCACCATCTGGTGCCTTTTGGCGAATTCATTCCGCCCTTCTTCAAGTGGTTCACGGCCATGATGGACATCCCGCTGGGAGACTTCAACCGGGGCGCCGTGGGTCAGGCGTCTTTCATGTGGAAGGGGCAGCGCATTGCGCCCAACATCTGCTACGAGGATCTGTTTGGCGAGGAGTTGGGCGCGCGTTTCATCGACCCGGCCCAGGCGCCCACCGTGTTCGTGAACTTCAGCAACATCGGCTGGTTTGGCAACTCGGTGGCGATTGACCAGCACCTGCACATCAGCCGCATGCGCACGCTGGAGTTCGAGCGCCCCATGGTGCGCGCCACCAACACAGGCGCCACGGCCATCATCGACCACCGGGGCGTGGTCACGCACCAGCTGGAGCGCCACACCCGGGGCGTGCTCCGGGGCGACGTGCAAGGCCGCGGGCTCAGCGCACAAACCGGCTGGGCGATCACGCCCTATGCATGGTGGGTGGCGCGCTGGGGACTGTGGCCGCTGTGGGCCCTGGGGGGGCTGGCGCTGGTTGCGGCCCTGCTGGCACGGGGTGTGCACAGGGCGCGGGGCGGTTGATTTAGGTCATCCGCCTGTGGAGCCGCCAGAGGGCCGGACAATCCCTTCTTTAGAGGCTCCTCCCTATGCCTTGATAATAGAGCCCCGCAAGCGGGGGCTTGTTTTGCGGACAACGA
The DNA here is from genome assembly GCF_059424825.1 of Acidovorax sp. GW101-11A03. Lineage (NCBI taxonomy): Bacteria > Pseudomonadati > Pseudomonadota > Betaproteobacteria > Burkholderiales > Comamonadaceae > Acidovorax > Acidovorax sp. GW101-11A03. Next base: position 9,885 of record NZ_JBWKZU010000023.1, read on the forward strand.
TGATTTGAGGCGGGCGAACCCGCCGTTCTGGAGCACGACTGAAAATGGCAGATTCCTTTTCCTACGAACAACTGATCGCCTCGGGCGAAGGCCGGCTGTTCGGCGCTGACAGCGGGCGTCTGCCGCTGCCACCCATGCTGATGTTTGACCGCATCACGCACATCGACAGTGATGGGGGGGCGCACGGGCTGGGAAAAATCCGCGCTGAACTGGATGTCAAGCCTGATCTGTGGTTTTTTGCCTGCCATTTCCAGGGCGACCCGGTCATGCCCGGCTGCCTGGGGCTCGATGCCATGTGGCAGCTCATCGGTTTTTACCTGACCTGGCTGCAACTGCCCGGCCGGGGCCGCGCCCTGGGTGCGGGTGAGGTCAAGTTCACCGGCGAAGTGGGCCCGGACGTGAAGCTGGTCACCTACGAAATCGACATCAAGCGTGTGATCAAGCGCAAGCTGGTGATGGCCATTGGCGACGCCCGCCTGCTGGCTGATGGCAAGGAAATTTACGTCGCCAACGACCTGCGCGTGGGTTTGTTCAAGCGCGAGGGCGACGACAAGGACGTAGCAGCATGACGACGACCAAGAAGCGTGTAGTCATCACCGGTGCGGGCATCGTCTCGTGCATCGGTAACGACCTGGCCACAGTGGAGGCCTCGCTGCGTGCGGGCACCAGTGGCATCAAGGCCGTGGAAAAGTTCAAGGAACTGGGCCTGCGCAGCCAGGTGGGCGGCGCGCCCGAGATCGACATCGAAGCACGCATCGACCGCAAGCAGCTGCGCTTCATGGGCGACGCGGCGGCCTATGCACAGATCGCGCTCGAAGACGCGATCCAGCAAGCCGGTCTCACGCCCGAGCAGGTCAGCCACCCGCGCACCGGCCTCATCATGGGCTCGGGCGGTGGCTCGCCTGCCAACCAGATCGAAGCGGCCGACACGCTGCGCGAAAAGGGCATCCGCCGTGTGGGGCCGTACCAGGTCACGCGCTGCATGAGCTCCACGGTTTCTGCCTGCCTGGCGACCAACTTCAAGGTCAAGGGCATCAACTACTCCATCACCTCGGCCTGCTCGACCTCGGCGCACTGCATCGGCGCAGCTGCGCAGCAGATCGCCTGGGGCGTGCAGGACGTGATGTTCGCGGGCGGCGGTGAAGAGCTGAGCTGGGGCATGTCGCTGCTGTTTGACGGCATGGGCGCGATGTCCAGCAAATACAACGAAACGCCCGAGAGAGCCTCGCGCGCCTACGACGCGAACCGTGATGGTTTTGTGATTGCAGGCGGCGGTGGCGCGGTGGTGTTGGAGAGCCTGGAGCATGCCCAGGCACGCGGCGCCACCATCCTGGCCGAGGTGGTGGGCTTTGGTGCCACCAGTGATGGCGAAGACATGGTGGCTCCGTCGGGCGATGGCGCCATTGCGTGCATGCAACAGGCGATGGAAGGCCTGGACGGCCCCATCGACTACATCAACACCCACGGCACTTCCACGCCGGTGGGTGACATGCAGGAAGTGCGCGCCATGAAGGCCCTGTTCGGCGACAAGGTGCCGCCGTTCTCGTCCACCAAATCGCTCACCGGCCACTCGCTGGGTGCGACCGGGGTGCAGGAGGCGATCTACTGCATGATCATGCTGAACCAGGGCTTCATCGCGGGATCGGCCAATGTGGAAACGCCCGATCCGGCCCTGGGCGACATGCCCCTGGTCACGCAGACGCGCGACGCGCAGCTGACCACGGTGCTGTCCAACAGCTTTGGCTTTGGCGGCACCAACGCCAGCCTGGTGCTGCGCCGCTGGATGGGCGCCTGACGCGGTAGGCACTGCCGCTGCGTCCCAACCCGCCCCCGCGTTTGCGGCGGCGGGTTTTTTTGTGGCTGCGGGGGCTACTTGCGCGGCCTGGGCGACAGCGCCTCATGCAGCAGCGCAGGCAGCATGGCCAGCATGCGCGTGGCCTGCAGACCCGGTGGGTGGTTGCCCGCGTGGTAGCTGTACAGCGACATGGGCGGCAGGTCGGGCAGTTCCACTGCCACCATGTGCGCCGGGTCCAGGCGGATGGCGGTGAGGAAGTCCACCACCGTCCAGCCCATGCCCAGCCGCACCAGTTCCAGCGCCAGGCGCGATGTCTGCACCTGGATGCCTGGCCCGCCCGGTGTGCCCAGGCGGTCGGCCGTGTGGTCGATGGACTGCCGCATCGGGTCGTCGCCCACCAGCCGGATGGCGGGCACCTGCGCCAGGCGCGCAGCGGTGCTGGCGGCACGTGGAGCGCGGTCCCACAGGGTGCGGGCCACGGCCAGCGACAGGCGCCCGCTCACCAGCAGCTCGCTATGCACCTGCGGGTGCGGATGCTCGAAGAAACCCAGCCCAAAGTCCACGCTGCGCGTGAGCAGTGCCTGCGTCATCTGGTCCTGGTGGATGGTGCGCACCTCCACCCCCACCTGTGGGTGCTTTTGCGCATGGCGATGCAGCAGCGTGGGCAGAAATTCGTGGGTGATGGACGGGATGGCTGCCAGCCGCACATCGCCCAGCTCGGTGGTCGCCAGGTTGCGCGCCGTGCGCTGCAGCGCATCCAGCTGGCGGTGGATGCTGCCGGATTCCACGGCCAGCACCTGCGCCTCGGGCGTGGGCGTCAGGCCCGCTGGCGTGCGGTTGAACAGCCGGTAGCCCAGCTGCAGCTCCGTGTGGGCCACGGCCTTGCTCACGGCCGAGGGCGTGATGCACAGCAGACGGCCTGCCGCGCTCATGCTGCCGGTCTGCAAAACGGCCTGGAACACTTCGAGCTGGCGCAGGTTCATGGGAATTCCGGGAAGAAGGGGTGTGAATCCAATTCACAGGGTGGCGCCAATTATTCCACTTGGCTGTGTGTGGATTTCTCATAGGATGCCGCACCGTCCGACACCCGCGCACCGGGGCGGACGGCAGCAGGGCGCCGCACCACCCCGCAGCGCCCGGAGAATGACCCGGAGACACAACCATGCGAATTTTTTCTGCTTCTTCTTCCTCGTCCATCACGCGCCGCTGGTTTGCGGGCGTCGTGCTCTCGGCCCTGTCCACGGTCGCCCTGGCCCAGGCGGCCAAGCCCCATGTGGTCGTGCTCGCCACGGGCGGCACCATTGCCGGTGCGGGCGCTTCGGCTGCCAACAGCGCGACCTATGCCGCCGCCAAGGTGCCGGTCGATAAGCTGCTGGCGGGCCTGCCCGAGCTGGCCAATGTAGCCAAGGTGTCTGGTGAGCAGGTGTTCCAGATTGCCTCCGAGAGCTTCACCAACGAGCACCTGCTGCGCCTGGGCCAGCGTGTCTCCGCCCTGTCCAAGCAGGCTGACGTGGACGGCATCGTCATCACCCACGGCACCGACACGCTGGAAGAAACCGCGTACTTCCTGAACCTCACCGTGCGCACCGCCAAGCCCATCGTGGTGGTGGGCTCCATGCGCCCCGGCACAGCCCTGTCGGCCGACGGCGCACTGAACCTGTACGACGCCGTGACCGTGGCCGCAAGCAAGGACGCTGCCGGCAAGGGCGTGCTGGTCACGATGAACGACGAGATCCAGAGCGGTCGCGACGTGAGCAAGACCATCAACATCAAGACCGAGGCCTTCAAGAGCCAGTGGGGCCCGCTGGGCATGGTGGTGGAAGGCAAGAACTACTGGTTCCGCGCGCCGGTCAAGCGCCACACTACGCAATCCGAGTTCAACATCGACGACATCAAGGCGCTGCCTGCTGTGGACATCGTGTACGGCTACGGCAACATGAACACCACCGGCATCGAAGCCTACGGCAAGGCGGGCGTGAAGGCGCTGATCCATGCTGGCACCGGCAACGGCTCGGTGGCTGCGCAGGCGGTGGAATCGCTCAAGGCCCTGCGCGCCTCGGGCGTGCAGATCATCCGCTCGGCCCGCGTGCCCGATGGTTTTGTGCTGCGCAATGCCGAGCAGCCTGACGACAAATACGACTGGGTGGTGGCGCATGACCTGCGTCCGCAAAAGGCCCGCATCCTTGCCATGGTGGCTTTGACCAAGACCCAGGACAGCAAGGAACTCCAGCGCATTTTCTGGGAATACTGATCTCCCGAACTGCGCACCAACCGCTCGCCAGAGCGCACTGCACGCGATACCGGTTGCCGAGGCCGGGGCTCCACAAGGGCCCCGGCCTTTGTTCTTGGCGGGGCGCCGTAAAATCACCGGTTTCGCCCTGGCGCAACGCCGTTTCTTCTTGAGAGACAGCGGGCCCGGGCACCGGCTTGATCCCGTTGTTGTTTCACCTTCCTCATTGCCCGGCCCTGGCCCTGCCAGTGCCCCGAACCTCATGTTGACCTTCCAGCAAATCATCCTGAAGCTGCAGTCCTACTGGGACGCGCAGGGTTGCGCACTCTTGCAGCCCTATGACATGGAAGTGGGCGCTGGCACCTCGCACACCGCCACCTTCCTGCGCGCCATCGGCCCCGAGCCCTGGAAGGCCGCCTACGTGCAGCCCAGCCGCCGCCCCAAGGACGGCCGCTATGGCGAGAACCCCAACCGCCTGCAGCACTACTACCAATACCAGGTGGTGCTCAAGCCCGCTCCGGCCAACATCCTGGAGCTGTACCTGGGCAGTCTCGAAGCCCTGGGCTTTGATCTGAAAAAGAACGACATCCGCTTTGTCGAAGACGACTGGGAGAACCCCACCCTCGGCGCCTGGGGCCTGGGCTGGGAAGTGTGGCTCAACGGCATGGAAGTGACGCAGTTCACCTACTTCCAGCAAGTGGGCGGCATCGACTGCAAGCCCGCCACGGGCGAGATCACCTACGGCCTGGAGCGCCTGGCCATGTACCTGCAGGGCGTGGACAACGTCTACAACCTGAAGTGGACCGACACCCTGAGCTACGGTGACGTGTACAAGCAAAACGAGGTGGAGCAGTCCACCTACAACTTCGAGCACAGCGACGCGGACTTCCTGTTCACCGCCTTCAACGCGCACGAAAAGCAGGCCAAGTACCTCATGGAACAGCAGCTGGCGCTGCCTGCGTATGAGCAAGTGCTCAAGGCCGCACACAGCTTCAACCTGCTGGATGCGCGCGGTGCCATCAGCGTGACGGAACGCGCTGCCTATATCGGCCGCATCCGCAACCTGGCCCGCAGCGTGGCGCAAAGCTACTACGAGAGCCGCGAACGCCTGGGCTTCCCCATGGCGCCGCGCGAGTGGGTGGAACAGATGGCGAAGAAGGCTGCGTGAGAGAAATGACGATGACAACCCAAAACCTCCTCGTTGAACTGTTTGTCGAAGAGCTGCCTCCCAAGGCGCTGCAGAAGCTGGGCGATGCCTTTGCCACCGTGCTGGGCGACCAGCTCAAGGCCCAGGGCCTGGCCACAGCCGCTTCTGTGGTCACCCCTTTTGCATCGCCCCGCCGCCTGGCTGCGCATGTGACGGCCGTGGCCGACAAGGCCGCCGACAAGGCCGTGCAGCAAAAGCTGATGCCCGTGACCGTGGGCTTGGACAAGGACGGCAACGCCACGCCCGCGCTACTGAAAAAGCTGCAGGCGCTGGGTGCGGATGTGTCCGACCCGGCCGCCGCCGTGGCAGCCCTGAAGCGCGCGCAGGATGGCAAGGCCGAAGCCCTGTTCTACGACAGCACTGTGGAGGGCCTCACCTTGGAGCTGGGTTTGGCGAAAGCAATGGCGCATTCGCTTGACCGTTTGCCTATTCCAAAACTGATGAGCTACCAACTGGAAGGCGGGGCTTTGCCTGGATGGGATACCGTTAGTTTCGTTCGCCCTGTGCACGGCTTGGTAGCCCTTCACGGCAGTGAGGTTGTGAATATCGAAAAGTTTGGCTTGAAAGCCACTCGTGAAACCCAGGGCCATCGCTTTGAAGCCGCCGTGTCGCCCGTGGTGCTGGCCGATGCCGACAGCTACGCCGCCACGCTGAAGAAGGACGGTGCCGTGATCGCCAGCTTTGCCGAGCGCAAGGCCGAGATCGCCCGCCAGCTCGCTGCTGCTGCCGCCAAGGTGGGCAATGGCGCCCGCCCCATCGAAGACGATGCCCTGCTGGACGAAGTGACCGCGCTGGTCGAGCGCCCCAACGTGGTCATCTGCCAGTTTGAAGAGCAGTTCCTGGGCGTGCCACAAGAGTGCCTCATCCTCACGATGAAGGCCAACCAGAAGTACTTCCCGCTGCTGGACGCCGCAGGCAAGCTGACGAACAAGTTCCTGGTGGTGAGCAACATCAGCCCCGACGACACCAGCTTTGTCACCGGCGGCAACGAGCGCGTGGTGCGCCCGCGCCTGGCCGATGCCAAGTTCTTCTTTGATCAAGACCGCAAGAAGACCCTGGCCTCGCGCGTCGAAGGTCTGGGTAAGGTCGTGTACCACAACAAGCTGGGCACGCAGGGCGAGCGTGTGGAGCGCGTGCGCGCCATTGCCAAGGCCGTCGCGCAGCAACTGGGCGACTCTCAGTTGGTGGCAGACGCTGACCAAGCTGCGTTGCTGGCCAAGACCGACCTCGTGACCGACATGGTGGGCGAGTTCCCGGAGTTGCAGGGCATCATGGGCGGCTACTACGCCCTGAACGACGGCCTGGGCGAGACCGTGGCGAATGCCATTGAAGACCACTACAAGCCCCGCTTTGCGGGCGATGCGCTGCCCCGCAACACGGCGGGCGTGGTGGTGGCCCTGGCAGACAAGCTCGAAACTCTAGTTGGCATGTTCGGCATTGGCAACCTGCCCACCGGCGACCGCGACCCGTTCGCGCTGCGCCGCCATGCGCTGGGCGTGATCCGCATGCTGGTCGAAAAAGACCTGTCGCTTGATTTGAACGCGCTGCTGGCCGGTGCCGTGCCTGCTTTTGGCGACAAGATCACCGACGCATCGGCGCAACTCGCTGACTTCATCTACGACCGCCTGGCCGGCAGTCTGCGCGAGCAGGGCTACAGCGCGCAAGAGGTGGACGCTGTGCTGGCCCTGCGCCCGCAGCGTCTGGCCCTGGTCGAGAAGCAGCTGGCGGCTGTGCGCGCCTTTGCGTCGCTGCCCGAAGCGCCTGCACTGGCCGCAGCCAACAAACGCGTCGGCAATATCCTGAAAAAAGCCGAGGTCGAAGGCCCCGTGGACGCCCACGTGAACCCCGAGCTGCTGCAGGAAAAGGCCGAGCAGGACCTGTTCGCCGCCCTGCAGCGTTTTGTGCCCGAAGCCAATGCCCAGTTCGATGCTGGCGACTACACCGCCAGCCTGCAGACCCTGGCCGTGCTGCGCGCGCCGGTGGATGCGTTCTTTGACGATGTGATGGTCAACGCCGAGCAGCTGGATGTGCGGATGAATCGCCTGGGGCTGCTCAAGATGCTGCACAACGCGATGAACCGCGTGGCCGACCTGTCCCGCCTGGCGGTGTGACCCCGGGGCTGATAGGCTGGCGGTCTGTTTCCACAAGGTACCCCCTCCTATGAAACTCGTCATCCTGGACCGCGACGGCACCCTCAACCCGCTGGGTGAGGACTTCATCACCTCGGCCGACGAGTGGACCGCCGTGCCCGGCGCGCTGGAAGCGATTGCGCGGCTCAACCACGCGGGCTGGCATGTGGTGGTGGCCACGAATCAGCCGGGGCTGGGGCGCGGGCTGTTTGACGTGGTGGCGCTCAACGCCATCCACGCCAAGATGCACCGCCAGGTGGCGGCCGTGGGTGGGCGCATCGACGCTGTTTTTTACTGTCCCCATGCGGCCGACGAGGAATGCGCCTGCCGCAAACCTGCTCCCGGCCTGCTGGAGCAGATCAGCGACCGCTACGGGGTGGAGCGCAACGATGTGCAGGTGGTGGGCAGCTGCGCCGCACACCTGCAGGCCGGGGCTGCGCTGGGTGCGCAGTTGCACCTGGTGTGCACGGGGCAGTCGGCGCAGGTGCACCCGATGGGGCCGCTGCCTGCAGGGCTGCCACCGGGCCTGCGCGTGCATGCCAGCCTGGGCGATTTTGTGGACCAGCTGTTGCCTGCAGTGCCCGCCACGGCGCCACCGCTGGCGGCAATGCCCTTGCCTGCGGTGGGTGGGCTGGTCTCCTGATACTATCAATTCAATAGCTGTAATCGCTTGATGGACAGGCGGTAGCGGCCTAAAAACCATCAAAAAATGGCCTTTCTCCGTTCTGTCATTCACCTTCTCTGGATGGGCATCACCGTGGTGCCTTACGCCCTGGCCATCATGCTGGGCACCTTGCTGGGGGTGCGCGGCCTGCCGCTGTACCGCATCGCGCGGGCCTGGCTGTCGCTGTGCATCAGCGGTGCGCGGACTATTCTGGGCATCCGGGTGGAGATCTCCGGCATGGAGCATCTGCCGCAGGGCGACAACGCAGGTGCGGTGCTGCTGGTCAAGCACCAGTCCACGTTCGAGACGTTTCTGATGCCCACGATCATGCCGCACCCCCTGGCCTACGTGTTCAAGAAGGAGCTGCTCTACGTACCCTTCTTCGGCTGGGCCATCGGGCGTTTGGACATGATCCACATCGACCGCAGCCAGCGCACCCAGGCCTTCAACAAGGTGGTGCAGCAGGGCAAGGACCTGCTGGCCAAGGGCATCTGGATCATCATGTTTCCTGAAGGCACGCGCATCGCGCGCGGGCAAAAGGGCCAGTACAAGACCGGCGGCACGCGTCTGGCCATCGACACGGGTGCGCCCGTGATTCCGATTGCCGTGACCTCGGCCAAGGTGTGGCCGCGCAAGGCCTTCATCAAGCGCCCCGGCGTGGTGGACGTGTCGATCGGCCAACCCATCTCCAGCGTGGGGCGCGAGCCCGATGAGCTGATGCGCGAGGTCGAAGCCTGGATCGAGGCCGAGATGCGCCGCCTGGATCCCGGGGCCTACCCGCAAGCCCCCGCTGCCCCTGCGGCCGACACAACCACCCAAAGCGGGAAGTAAGCCCATCGTGATGCAGCGGCTTGTGCAACTGGCGCTGGACTTGTTTGACCCGCCGGCCGCTGCGGCACCTGCACCGCAGGCCCCGGCCCTGGGTGAGGCAAGTACCAAGCCAAAAATGCCCTCTGCGCCCGATGGGCAAGCGCTGGTAGCTCCTAAAACGATAGTAAACCGCCCTGCAACGCCCGCCGTGCCGCTGCCTTCCCTGCTGTCCCCCGCCGAGTTTCGCCACCCCCAGGCCAACCGCGAGGTGCTGCTGGGCGATGCTGTGGTGGCCTACGCGCTGCAGCGCGCGCGGCGCCGCAGCATCGGCTTCTCGGTGGGGCCCGACGGCCTGTCGGTGCGGGCGCCGAGCTGGGTCACGCTGAGCGCGGTGGATTCTGCGCTGCGCGAAAAATCCGACTGGATCCTGCGCAAGCTGGGCGAGGCGCGCGAGCGCCAGAAGCGCATGGAGGGCGGCCGCATCGTGTGGGCGCATGGTGCCGTGCTGCCCTACCTGGGCGAGCCTTTGACGGTGGTGCTGGACCCGAGCCACGGCTTTGCGGGCAAGGGCGGGGCGCTGGTCACTGCAACGGATCAGCCCAGCCTGCACATCGGCCTGCCCCACAGCGCCAGCCCCGCGCAGATCCGCGACGCCGTGCAGGCCTGGCTCATGCGTGACGCGCGCCGCCACTTCACAGAGCGACTGGACCACTTTGCGCCGCTCTTGGGCGTGCGCTGGGCCAGCCTGCGCCTGTCCAGCGCCAACACCCGCTGGGGCAGCGCCAAGGCCGACGGCTCCATCCGCCTGAACTGGCGCTTGCTGCACTACCGCCCGGCCATCATCGACTACGTGGTGGCGCACGAACTGGCCCACCTGCGCGTGATGGACCACAGCCCCCGCTTCTGGGACACCGTGGCTACGGTGGTGCCCGACTACGCGCAGCTGCGAAGTCGTTTGCGCGACGAACCCGCCCCTTTGTGGGATTGAAAGGACCCCGACGATGACTGAACCAACGATTTGCCCCGCCGACGGCTATGCCGGCGATGTGACCCCCCAGCAGGCTTGGCAATGGGTGCAGACCGGGCAGGCCGTGCTGGTGGACGTGCGCAGTGACGCCGAACGCGAGTGGGTCGGCTACGTGCCCGGCGCCGCCGCTGTGGCCTGGAAGCAGTGGCCGGGCATGGCGATGAACGCCGACTTCGATGCCCAGATGCGCGCCGTCGTACCCGAGGGCGGACGGGCCGTGCTGCTGTGCCGCAGCGGCGTGCGCTCCATCGCCGCCGCGCGCCGCGCTACCGAGCTGGGCATTACCGCGTACAACATCCTCGAAGGGTTTGAGGGCGACGCGGATGCGCAAGGCCAGCGCGGCAAGAAGGGCGGCTGGCGCTTTCATGGCCTGCCGTGGAAGCAGGGTTGATGCTCCTAAAAGAATAGCTGCGGGCGCCTGTTTATCAAGCGGTAGCAGCTACTTTTCCTGAATTCGCGGGAGCCGCGCGCTGCGCACGGACTCGGGCGTCAAATACACCCCCGCTCCCGCCGGTGCACCCGTGGAACCGGCTTTGCCGGGCCACTGGGTGCGTCCCCCTGGGGGGAAGGCGCCGAAGGCGACTCAGGGGGGTTACTTCAGTGCAGGGATGCGCAGCTTTTGGCCGGGGTAGATCTTGTCGGGGTGGCTCAGCATGGGCTTGTTGGCCTCGAAGATCACGGGGTACTTGTTGGCATCGCCATAGAACTTCTTGGCGATCGCGCTGAGCGTGTCGCCGCGCACCACGTCGTGGTACTGGGCTTCGGGCTCGGGGTTGGTGACCTCCATCAGGTTCTCGACGCTGGTGACACCGGCCACGTTGCCGCAGCACAGGGTGATCTTTTCCTTGGCGGCTTGCGTGGGGGCTGCGCCTTTGACGGTGACCTTGCCTTCCGGGCCCTGGAAGGCCACCTGCACGTTGCTGGCGCCCAGGTTCTGGGCGGCGATGTAGGTCTCGATGGCCTTGCCGGCCTTAGTGTTGAGCTCATCCTGCGTGGGGGCGGCGGCGGTGGCAGCCTGCGCGTCCTTGCCGCCAAACAGCTTTTCACCGGCTTCCTTGATGAAACTGAAAAGACCCATGTCGTACCTCCTGAGGTTGCAGAAAGAATAAGGAACGACCACTGTAGCGGCAATGCGAGGCCACCCCGTGTCAGACAGCGGCGCGAAACGATTTTTCACAATCCCGCCAGGGCGGCTGGAGGGCTGTCGCAGCGGGATCAGCCCGGATGCCAAAACTCGGGATAATCCGCCGCATGACTTTTCTGGCCATCGACGTCGGTAACACCCGTCTCAAATGGGCGTTGTACGACGCTCCCCGCCCCGGGGCTGCGCTGATGGCGCATGGCGCCGAGTTCCTCGACCACATTGACCGCCTGGCCGAAGGCAGCTGGGCCCCGCTGATCCACCCGGAGCACATGCTGGGTTGTGTGGTGGCGGGCGATGCCGTCAAACGCCGGGTGCAGGAGCAAATGGAACTGTGGGACGTGGCACCCTCATGGGTCGTGTCATCCGCGCAGGAAGCAGGCCTCACCAATGGCTACGACCACCCCTCGCGCCTGGGCTCGGACCGCTGGGTGGCCATGATCGGCGCGCGCCACCATGTGCTGGCCCGAGGCCCTGCGCGGCCGCTGATCGTGGTGATGGTGGGTACGGCCGTCACGGTCGAGTGCATCGACGCTGAAGGCCGTTTCATGGGGGGCCTCATCCTGCCCGGCCACGGCATCATGCTGCGGGCGCTGGAGACCGGTACCGCCGGTCTGCATGTGCCCACGGGCGAAGTGCGCCTGTTCCCGACCAACACCAGCGACGCGTTGACCAGCGGTGGCACCTATGCCATTGCCGGAGCGGTGGAGCGCATGTACCAGCACCTGCTGCAGCACTGCGGCCAGGAGCCCGCCTGCATCATGACGGGCGGGGCGGGCTGGAAGATGGCGCCCAGCATGACCCGGCCTTTCGAGCTGGTGGACAACCTGATTTTTGACGGCCTGCTGGAGATTGCCGCGCGGCGGTTTGGGGGCTAAGGGCCTTGCAACGCAGTCGCTGCATCAGTGCGAAGCGGTTTTCTATGCCCATCGACCTGCAAAACTGGCGCTGCCCACGCCTGGGACACCGAGCAAGGGCCGCCCCGCAGCGAGGGTGTCGTCCCCCTTCCCGAATGGCGTAGCCAGTCGAGAGAAGGGGGAAGGCGCGAAGCGCCTCAGGGGGATGCTCCCTTACTCTTCCTCTAGTTCACTCCGTGCCATCTCCACATCCAGCCGCTCCATGGCGTCCATGGGCTCTGCTGCGGCGGCTTTTTCGTAGAGCGCGGTGGCTTCCTTCATCTTCTTGTCGCCTTCCAGCATCACGAGGGCATTGGCGTACTCGATCATGGCGATGGCCGAGCCCGGGTTGAGCTTGAGGGCTTCCTGGAACAGCTTGAGGCCCGCGTCCTTCTTGGCGCCATAAGTCATACCGCCAATCAGCGAGCCCACCTTGTCGATCACCTCGGCATGGAAGGCGCCCAGTGCGATGCGCGCGTCGGCATGTTTGGGTGACAGGGCGATGGCTTTCTCCAGCGATTCCTTCACCTTGCCGCCCAGGCCCTGCGCCAGCGCCTTGGCGACGCTGATGCCCTGGCTGTAGCGGCCCAGCGCGTAGGCATGCCAGTACCAGGCGTTGGCGTTGCTGGGGTCTTCGCCCGCCTGGGCCTCGGCACGCTCGGCCACTTGGGTGAACAGGTCCAGGCGCGTCTTTTCCTTGGGTTCCAGGTAGTTGGCGTAGATGGACGTGGCCTTGTTGGCCACGGTGATGCCTGCGCCACCGGCGGCCAGGCCTGCAGCGGCGGCCTTTTCAAAGTCGCCGTTGTGGAACAGTGCCCAGGCTTCCAGCACGGCGGTGTCCTTGGGGCAGGGTTCGGCGTCCCCGCCATGCAGCCGGGCCCAGTGCTTTTTGACGCTCGCGGCGTCAAAGCGGTAGTCGCCCGCGTGGGGGAAGGGGGTCCATTTGGCCATGGTGTGTCTCCGGAAGTTCTTGTTGGTGGATGTCTGTGGCGGGTGGGCGGTATCAGCCGGGCGCTGCTGCATAAGCGCCGACCAGCTGCAGCAGGTGGGCCCGCTGGCCGCTTTCGAGGTAGGGCATGAGCAGGTTCAGCACATGGTGGGCACCACGCAGCAGTGCGGTTTGGGCGCTTTCGGGCTCCAGTGCGCGGCGCGGGTCGCGCACGTATTCAAAGCTGAGCCAGTAGGTCAGCACCACCACCATGCTGGTGGCGGTGGCCTCCAGCTCGCGCGAGTCGATGTGCAGGGATTCCGCGCGGCCCATGCCATCGAGCATGGCGCGCACGGCACGGGTCTTGTTCTTGAGGATGGCCTGGAAGTGGGTCTCCAGGCGCCGGTTTTTGGACAGCAGGTCGTTGAGGTCGCGGTACAGGAAGCGGTACTGCCAGATCAGCTCGAACAGCGTGTGCATGAAGAACCAGGCGTCTTCCACATTGCGCACGCCGTCGGCGGCGGCCAGCAACTCGGTGAGCGAGCGCTCATAGCGATCAAACAGCGCGTTGATCAGCTCGTCCTTGGCGGGGTAGTGGTAGTACAGGTTGCCGGGGCTGATGCGCAGCTCGGCCGAAATCAGGGTGGTGGAGACGTTGGGTTCGCCGAACCGGTTGAACAGGTCCAGCGTGACTTCCAGAATGCGTTCTGCGGTGCGGCGTGGCGCTTTCTTCACCATGTGTGCAGGCCCTTCGCGTCGTTGTGCTTCGTTGTTTCGGTGTCTCTCTGATGCCTACTCTAACCCACGCAGTCATGCTGCAGTGCGGCATGCCGTCTTGCGGCAAACCCTTGCTGCAGTTGCTTGTAACGCACTTCACAGGTTTCGCCAAAAAAAGAAAAGCGGCCAGCGCGCTGTTGCACGTGGGCCGCTTTCAGCGGGCGTGCTGCTGCCCGCCTGCGCCAGTGGGTGGTGAGCGATCAGCTGGCCGATGGAGTGCTGGCGCCGGTGTCGGCTGCGGCACGGGCTGCGGGCTTCTTGGCTGCAGCTTTCTTGGCGGGGGCCTTGGCTGCGGGCTTGGCGGCTGCCTTGGCAGGAGCGGCCTTCTTGGCTGCGGCTTTCTTGGCAGGGGCCTTGGCGGCTGGCTTGGCTGCAGCCTTGGCGGGAGCTGCCTTGCTGCCCTTGGCCAGGGCGTCCACACGGGCGCTCAGGGCTTCCAGGTCGCGGGCCGAGGGCACGCCCAGCTTGGCCAGGGCCTTGGCCACGCGGTCTTCAAAGATGTTTTCGAGCTTGTCCCATTGGCCCTGGGCCTTGGAGCCGATGTCGCTGGCCATGGTGGTCACGCGGCTGGTGGCTTCGGTGATCTTTTCTTCGGCCACGGCCTGGGTCTTGCGCTGGATGGTCAGGCCTTCCTTGACCAGGGCTTCAAACACCTTGCCGCCTTCTTCCTGTGCCTTGGAGAAGGCGCCCAGGCCCGCCAGCCAGATCTGCTGTGCGGAGTCCTTGACGGTGCTGGACAGTTGGGCGTTGCTCTTCTTTTTGTCAGCGCTGAGTTTCTGCAGTTTCTTGACCATAAGGCCTCCGTGGTGCGGTTGGTTGGGGTTGTCGGGGCGATTTTGCCTTCGACGCATGGCCGCACTGTACGCCGCACGGTCCGCAAGGTGTAGGCGCGCGCTCCTAAAAATGTAGAGCGTGCCATCTAGCCTGCGGATCGTTGGCCGCCTAGTATCGGCGCGGGTTTCTGCTGAATCGGGGTGCGCAGGCCTTGCGCAAGAATGAAGTTATCTCAGAGGAGTTATCCATGCAGTATTTCGTGACGGGGGCAACGGGGTTCATTGGCAAGCGGCTTGTGAAGAAGCTGCTGGAGCGCAAGGGCGCTGTGGTCCACTTCCTGATTCGCAAGGAGAGTGCCGACAAGGTGGCCGACCTGCGCAGCTTCTGGGGTGTGGGGCCCACGCGTGCGATTCCCGTGTTTGGCGACCTTACCGCCAAGAAGCTGGGCGTGGCGGCCGATGATGTGAAGAAGCTCAAGGGCCAGATCGACCACTTCTACCACCTGGCAGCGGTGTACGACCTGGCTGCTGATGAGGAAACCCAGGTGGCCGTGAACATCGAGGGCACGCGCAACACGGTGGACCTGGCCAAGGCCATTGACGCCGGGCACTTCCACCATGTCTCTTCCATCGCTGCTGCGGGCCTGTACGAAGGTGTGTTCCGCGAGGACATGTTCGAAGAGGCCGAGGGCCTGGACCACCCGTACTTCCAGACCAAGCACGAGAGCGAGAAGATCGTGCGCCAGGACTGCAAGGTGCCCTGGACGGTGTACCGCCCGGCCATGGTGGTGGGCGACAGCCAGACCGGCGAGATGGACAAGATCGACGGCCCTTACTACTTCTTCAAGCTCATCCAGCGCCTGCGCCAGCTGCTGCCGCCCTGGATGCCCACGGTGGGACTGGAAGGCGGGCGCGTGAACATCGTGCCCGTGGACTTTGTGGTGAACGCGCTCAACGTCATCAGCCACCAGAAGGACATCGGCAAGAAGTGCTACCACCTGGTGGACCCGGTGGGCTACCGCGTGGGCGACGTGCTCGACATCTTCAGCCGCGCCGCCCATGCACCGCGCATGAACCTGTTCGTCAACGCTGCGCTGCTGGGCTTCATTCCCAAGAGCGTGAAGAAAAGCCTGATGGCGCTGGCGCCCGTGCGCCGTGTGCGCAATGCGGTGATGAAGGACCTGGGCCTGCCCGAGGACATGCTGACCTTCGTGAACTACCCCACGCGCTTCGATTGCCGCGAAACCATGGCGGCGCTCAAGGGCTCGGGTGTGGCCTGCCCCAACCTCAAGGACTACGCCTGGCGCCTGTGGGACTACTGGGAGCGCAACCTCGACCCCGAGCTGTTCATCGACCGCACGCTCAAGGGCACGGTGGCGGGCAAGGTGGTGCTGATCACGGGCGGGTCGTCCGGCATTGGCCTGGCCGCAGCGCACAAGTTTGCCGAGGCGGGCGCCACCACCATCATCTGCGGTCGCGACCAGGATAAGCTTGATGAAGCCTGTGCCGAAGCCAAGGCCAAGGGCTATCAGTTCATCGCCTATTCGGCCGACATTGCCGACATGGCCGACTGCGACCGTTTTGTGCAGCTGCTCATCGACAACCATGGCGGTGTGGATTTCCTGATCAACAACGCGGGTCGCTCCATCCGCCGCGCCATCGAGTCGAGCTACGACCGCTTCCACGACTACGAGCGCACCATGCAGCTCAATTACTTTGGCTGCCTGCGCGTGACCATGGGCTTCCTGCCCGGCATGGTGGAAAAGCGCAAGGGCCATGTGGTCAACATCAGCTCCATCGGCGTGCTGACCAATGCGCCGCGCTTCTCGGCCTATGTGGCCAGCAAGGCGGCGCTGGACGCCTGGACGCGTTGTGCCTCCAGCGAGTTTGCCGACCAGGGCATCACCTTCACCACCATTAACATGCCGCTGGTGCGCACGCCCATGATCGCGCCCACCAAGATCTACAACAATGTCCCCACGCTGAGCCCCGAAGAGGCAGCTGACATGATCGCCCAGGCCTGCATCTTCAAGCCGGTGCGCATCGCCACACGCCTGGGCATCACGGGGCAGCTGCTGCATGCGCTGGTGCCGCGCGTGGCGCAGATCACCATGAACACCAGTTTCCGCATGTTCCCGGATTCCACGGCCGCCAAGGGCGGTGGCAAGGATGCCAAGCCGCAGCTCTCGGCCGAGGCGGTGGCGCTGCAGCAGATGATGCGTGGTATCCACTTTTGAAGCTGCGCCGCTTCGCTCGGATCGGCCCGTGTTGAACTCTGTTACCCAGAGGTTAGGCGGGCAGGGATAATCACAGGCTTTGCCAAGTTGGCATTACACACAGCCTCCCTATGATTCTGGTTACCGGCGGCGCGGGTTTCATCGGCGCCAACTTCGTTCTTGACTGGCTTGCTGCCTCCAGCGAGCCCGTCGTCAACCTCGACAAGCTCACCTACGCAGGCAATCTGCACAACCTGGACGGGATAAAGGGCGACGCGCGCCACACCTTCGTACAGGGCGACATCGGCGATACCGCGCTGCTGGCCCGCCTGCTGGCCGAGCACAAGCCCCGTGCCGTGGTCAACTTCGCGGCCGAGTCGCATGTGGACCGCTCCATCCACGGGCCCGAGGACTTCATCCAGACCAACATCGTCGGTTCGTTCCGCCTGCTCGAAGCCGTGCGCGCCTACTGGGGCGCATTGCCAGAGGGCGACCGTGCCGCCTTCCGCTTTCTGCATGTGTCCACCGACGAGGTGTATGGCTCGCTGGCACCCACCGACCCCGCCTTTGCCGAGACGCGCGGCTTTGAGCCCAATAGCCCCTACAGCGCCAGCAAAGCCGCCAGCGACCACTTGGTGCGCGCCTGGCACCACACCTACGGCCTGCCGGTGCTCACCACCAACTGCAGCAACAACTACGGGCCCTACCACTTTCCCGAAAAGCTGATCCCGCTGATGATCGTCAACGCCCTGGCCGGCAAGAACCTGCCGGTGTATGGCGACGGCATGCAGGTGCGCGACTGGCTCTATGTGAAGGACCACTGCAGCGCCATCCGCCGCGTGTTGGAGGCGGGCGCTCCCGGTGAGACCTACAACGTAGGCGGTTGGAACGAGAAACCCAACATCGAGATCGTGAACATGGTTTGCAGCTTGCTCGACGAGCTGCGCCCTCGCGCCGATGGCCAGAGCTACCGCAGCCAGATCACCTATGTGAAGGATCGCCCCGGCCACGACCGCCGCTACGCGATCGACGCGCGTAAGATCGAGCGCGAGCTGGGCTGGAAGCCCGCCGAGACTTTCGACACCGGCATCCGCAAGACCGTGCAGTGGTACCTGGAGCATGCCGACTGGGTGGCCAACGTGCAGACCGGCGCGTACCGCGATTGGGTGGAGACCCAGTACGAGCAGCAGCCCGCAGCCGTGGCGAGCGCCCGCGCATGAACATTCTGCTCTTCGGCAAGGGCGGCCAGATCGGCTGGGAGCTGCAGCGCAGCCTGTCGGTGCTGGGCACCGTCACCGCGCTGGACCACGACAGCACCGAGCACTGTGGTGACTTTGCCAACCCCGCTGGCGTGGCCGAGACGGTGCGCGCCCTGCGCCCCGATGTGATCGTCAATGCGGCGGCCCACACCGCCGTGGACAAGGCCGAGAGCGAGGCTGACTTCGCCCGCACGCTGAACGCCACCACCCCCGGCGCCATCGCGCAGGAGGCCGCCGAGCTGGGCGCCTGGCTGGTGCACTACAGCACCGACTACGTGTTCGACGGCAGCGGCAGTCGGCCCTGGGTGGAGGCCGACACGCCCGCCCCGCTGAGCGTGTACGGCCGCACCAAGCTCGAAGGCGAGCAGTTGATCGCCCAATCCGGCGCCAAGCACCTGATTCTGCGCACCAGCTGGGTGTACGCCGCACGCGGTGGCAACTTTGCCAAGACCATGCTGCGCCTGGCGCAGGAGCGTGAACGCCTGACGGTGATCGATGACCAGTGGGGTGCGCCCACCGGCGCGGACCTTCTGGCAGATGTGACGGCCCACGCCATCCGCCACCTGCAGAGGCACCCCGAGCACGCGGGCCTGTACCACTGCGTTGCCGCAGGCGAAACGACCTGGAATGCGTATGCAAAATACGTGCTGTCGCGCGCCAATATTGAAAATTCAGCTATTAAAATAATAGCAAAAGAGGTGGCGCCTGTGCCCACCAGTGCTTTCCCGACCCCGGCGGCCCGCCCGCACAACTCGCGCCTGAGCACGGCCAAGCTGCAGACCACCTTTGGTCTGCAGATGCCGCACTGGCAGGCCGGTGTGGCGCGCATGCTGGCTGAAATTCTCTGAACGGCACCCTCACATGACGCAACGCAAAGGCATCATCCTGGCCGGAGGCTCCGGCACCCGGCTGCACCCGGCCACCCTTGCCATCAGCAAGCAACTGCTGCCGGTATACGACAAGCCCATGATCTATTACCCGCTGAGCACGCTGATGCTGGCGGGCATCCGCGACATCCTCATCATCAGCACCCCGCAGGACACGCCACGTTTTGCGCAGCTGCTGGGCGATGGCCGCCAGTGGGGGCTGAATCTGCAATACGCAGTGCAACCCAGCCCGGATGGCCTGGCGCAGGCGTTTGTGATCGGCGAGGCGTTTCTGGATGGGGCGCCCAGTGCCCTGGTGCTGGGCGACAACATCTTCTACGGCCACGACTTTCACGAGCTGCTGGGCAATGCCCGGCAACGCACGGAGGGTGCCAGCGTGTTTGCCTACCATGTGCAAGACCCTGAGCGTTATGGCGTCGCCGAGTTTGATGACCAGGGCAAGGTGCTGTCGCTGGAAGAGAAACCCAAACAGCCCAAGAGCAGCTATGCGGTCACGGGCCTGTATTTCTACGACAGCCAGGTGGTTCAGATGGCCAAGGGTCTCAAGCCCTCGCCACGCGGAGAGCTGGAAATCACCGATCTGAACCGGCTGTACCTGGAGCAGGGGCAGCTGAATGTCGAAATCATGGGGCGCGGCTATGCCTGGCTGGACACCGGCACGCATGAAAGCCTGCTCGAAGCGGGCCAGTTCATCGCCACGCTGGAGCATCGCCAGGGGCTCAAAATCGCTTGCCCAGAAGAAATCGCATGGCGCTATCAATGGATAGATAGCAGTCAACTTGAGAGCATGGCCCAGCCACTCATTAAGAGCGGCTATGGGCAATATCTGTTGCGTTTGCTCAAAGATAGAATTTATTGAGATTCCATGCAAATCACGTCACTGTCCATTCCGGATGTCTTTCTTGTTGAACCCACCGTGTTTGGTGATTCCCGAGGTTTTTTCTACGAGAGCTTCAACCAGCGCGTGTTCAACGAAGCTACAGGTACTTCTCTGCAGTTCGTGCAAGACAACCACAGCCGTAGCGCCAAGGGGGTGTTGCGGGGATTGCATTATCAGATCCAACAGCCTCAAGGCAAACTGGTCCGCGTAGTCCGTGGTGCAGTGTTTGATGTGGCGGTGGACATTCGGCGTAGTTCCCGCACCTTTGGCCATTGGGTGGGTGAAGAACTCAGTGAGGAAAACCGTCGCCAGTTGTGGGTGCCACCTGGCTTTGCGCATGGTTTCGTCGTGCTAAGCGATACGGCGGAGTTTCTTTACAAGACCACGGATTACTATGCCCCATCGCATGAGCGTTGCATTGCATGGAATGATCCTGATCTTGCAATTGATTGGCGCCTTGCGGGCCTGCAGCCCTTGCTGTCGGCCAAAGACGCAAAAGGAGTCCGGCTCGCAGAAGCTGAACTCTTTTTATGACGATGGCGCTCCAGAGGGTGGGGCTCAATGAAGGCGTTGGAGAGCCTTGTAGAGATCCGAGGAGCCGAATTTTGCATTCTGCGGGTCTAGCGAGAACAGGTTGTGATCGCGCGCAACCGTGTTGCCTTGCCAGTAGGGCTCCAGGAAGAATGACAGGAAATCGGCCCCCTGTCGGGCGTGTTGATCCAGAACCTTACGCAACTCGGGTGCAGAGAGTGCTTTGAGGGGGTGAAACTCCGTGATGCCATATCTGCGGTGTGCAGTTGTGCCGTACCACGCGGGAAAGTCAGGCCCATAAGTCGCGTCACCATACAGACTCACGCCAAGCCGGATGCTGTTTGTGTTGCGAAGTGATGCATCTATTGCGAATTTCTGCGCGTCCCAGCTAGGGTTGGCGAAAGGGATGATTTGGTGGGTATATCGTGGTGCCTTGGCTAGGCAGGATTGCCCGACGACGGCGTCAAAAAAAAGTAGATAGGCTAATACCTGCTGGCCTCGAAACGCATGCCACAGTGGAACCAGCGGGTTGTAGTAGTAGGACGATTGATCCGCAGGCATGTCTACGTAGGCTGGCAGCGTACCGTCCGCCAGAGTATGTTTGGGTAGCGGACGCTGTGGCTGCAGGACTGGTGTTTTTTGCTCTCGATCCATGATGGCAACCCGTCGGGTGTCCAGTGCAATCAAGTGGCCCGGGGTGCGTTCCAGGAATATATCGATCTTGTGTAGACCTGCAGGCAGTTGTCTGAAATCCATGTCCAGTCGCCAGCCGGTGTTGGCATCGCCAAATTCGGGCTTCGCGAGGAGGACATCCTGGCGCCCTTTGTTGACCGCTGTCTTTCCGACAAAGATACCGTTGCGGTAAACGTGGATCCAGGCAGGGGGGGAAGCAGCATCTTGGGGAGGGGCGAAGGCCCATCCGGCAATCGGCATGCTGCCGTGGGCATGTGAATCGATATGCTCAAAGTAGTTTTGCAGCGACTCGGTTCGGATGTCTCGCGATGGTGGGGAAACATCCGCAAAAGACGAAAACTGCGAGCCCAGCACACGGTTCAGTTGGCCAATGTTCCCAAACTGGGTTGTCAGGTATCTCTGGAATCCTGCAACGGAGGCGGGGCTGTAGTCCGTCACTCGGTAGGGTGGGTTGAAGCCCATCCCTCCTTCAAAGTCGGGGAACAGGTGGTGTAGTTCCCCCAGCAGTGTTATCCCCCTGACCTTGGATATGTCATGTGCTGGCAATGTGCATAACTCGTCGAGCAGTGCGTGGGCTGCCTGCATACGCTTGGCAGAGATTTCTGTTTGTGTGGTGGCAAAAGTCCATGGATAAACAGGGTCTCCATAGTATGTACTTACAGGCAGTGGCCCGTCGCGGGTCTGTGCGAGATTGGCGGCATTGCGTGCCAGGGTTTCCTCAATGGGGGCCCGCGCCGAGAAATGGGTGGAAAAAAGGTACAGGATCAGCGGTCGCTCTGTATCGCGCACCGTTCGCACCAGGCGTTTGATCCTCTCCGTGTCAATGACCCAGTCGGAGCCTTGCGCCCGAAACAACTGCAGCAGCGGAACTGGCAGTGTGTATCCCATGGGGAATGGGGAGTGAGTGCGATGCGAGGGTTGTAGCTGCGACAGTGTGGACTCTACAAGGGCGGCAGCAGAGCCTTGCGGCCCTGTACAGTGCTGCGCAAGTGAGTCGGGGGCGGTGTCAGCCTCGGGTCTTAAAATACAGGTGTCGATCACGCCAACCATAGGGGCCAGCATCATTGGCCCTGATGGTTTGGGAGTGGATGGGGCGACTTTGTAAAACCATGCGGCGCCGACAATACCGGCGATAGCGACGCTACAGGATGCCCCTGCAATGGCAAACGCTGTGGTTTTCTGGAAGATTGCGTGCATGTGCTCAAGGAATGTTTTCTAACGACTGTACGCGAAGGTGATGTTGAGCATCCCGCTTGGCTTCGTGTGGCGTTCGCCTGTTGAGTTGTTGGGTTGCCCATGATTCACCCGGTTTGAGAGCCCGGGCTACACTCTCGCCCATTCTTTGCAGTTCGCTGGCTTTCTCGCCCATCGGGCTCGGTTTTCAGATCATCATGACCACACAAACATTGATTCCCACGGCTGAGCTGCAGGGCGGTGCAGCCTTGGAGCAGCCGAGGTTGGGCGAGCTGCTGGTGCAAGCCGGAAAACTCAGCGCCCGCGATCTTGAGCGAGCGCTCTCCGCCCAATTGGAAATGGGCGGAATGTTGGGGCGTGTGTTGGTTCGGTTGGGGCTGGTTTCGGATGTTGACGTCGCCAACATGCTTGCGCGTCAGCTGAAGCTGGACTTTGTGGCGGCAGATGGTTTTCCTGACCTCATGCCAGAGGTGGAAGGCTTGCTGCCAGAGTTCTTGCATGCGAACGCTGTTTTCCCGCTGCGCTTGGATGGGCGGGAGCTTCATGTAGCTATGGCGGTGCCGCAAGATGCATTCGTAGTAAAGGCCCTGCGCCTTGCCACGGGGTTCTCCATTCGTCCGTACTTGGCTCTGGAAAATGATATCGAAAAGGCGCTGGTGGAGCCCGTGGAGGAGGCGCCAGAAGACGATGATGGTTTTGGCGATGCCCTTGACGGGGGGGATTTTGTTGAGCATCTCAAAGATTTGGCCAGCGAGGCGCCGGTCATTCGCTTGGTCAATACCATCATCGGCCGCGTGACCGACTTGAGAGCGTCCGACATTCATCTGGAGCCCTTTGACGACGGTCTGCATGTGCGCTACCGCGTCGATGGGGTGATACATATGGGTGAGCTGGTGCCCCCTCGTCTGTCGGCTGCTGTTAGCTCCCGCGTTAAATTGCTGGCGCATCTGGACATTGCCGAGCGTCGCTTGCCTCAAGATGGACGTATCAAAACGCGGGTGAAGGGGCGTGAGCTGGATTTGCGTGTTTCCACCGTGCCGACGGTGCATGGTGAAAGCGTCGTGATGCGTGTGCTGGATCGCGCCAGTGTGCGGCTTAATTTGGATACCATGGGTTTTGAGCAGGATACGTTGGCGCGTTTCAATGCGCTGCTCGCCCGTCCACATGGAATCCTGCTAGTCACTGGCCCAACGGGTTCCGGCAAGACCACTACGCTCTATGCTGCGTTGTCGAAAATAGATGCGAAATCGAACAAAATCATTACGGTAGAGGACCCGGTCGAGTATCAGCTTGAGGGGATCAATCAGATTCAGGTACATCCACAAATCAATCTGACCTTCGCTAACGCGTTGCGTTCTATCCTTCGCCAGGATCCCGACATTATCATGATTGGTGAAATGCGCGATGGTGAGACTGCCCAAATTGCGGTGCAATCTGCTCTCACGGGCCATTTGGTGCTCTCCACGCTTCACACCAATACGGCGGCTGGGGCCGTGATCCGTATGCAAGACATGGGGGTAGAGAGTTACCTCATTACCTCTTCGGTTAATGGGGTGCTGGCACAACGTCTCTTGCGCACCCTCTGCAGTCATTGCAAGGTGCCTTACGAGCCTGGGCCGGAGGTGCGCCAGAGTACGGGGTTAACGCGTTTCTGTCCTTCCGATCGTCCCATTTACCGGGCTGTTGGGTGTGAGCACTGTCGGCAGTCTGGTTACCGCGGGCGGACTGGGATCCACGAGCTTTTTGTGCTGGATGAGCCTATGCGTCGTGCCATCATTGAGGGACTAGATGCCAATGCACTCAATGCAATCGCCGCTGGTTCTGGAATGCTCAGTTTGTTTGAGGACGGGTTGCGCAAGGTGGCAGCTGGCGTCACCACGCTTGATGAGTTGGCGCGCGTCACTCAGGATCAGTCTGATGCCTGATTTTGCCTGGAGGGCTGCCTCAGCGGCAGGCAAGATCGAAGAGGGGAGACTGTCTGCGCCCAGCAGCGCTGCGGTCATCAAGCTGTTGCGCGAACGTGGAATGACACCGTTGCGTGTTGATGATGTCGCGATCGCGGGTGTGAAGGCAGCCTTGCCAGAAGGGAATGGTGTAATGGCTGCGTCCAAGGCGCGTCATTCCAACGGCCCTGTAACAGCTGCAGATGTGCTTGCGCTGACGGCAGAGCTTGCAATCATGCTGCGCGCGGGTTTGGCGTTAGACAATGCGTTGCGCGTACTGATTGACATGAGTCACAAGCCGAGTCTCTCTGTGTTGGTGCAGGGCATTCTTGATGCGGTTAAAGGCGGCACACCCCTAAGTCGTGCGCTGGCGGCACGTCGTGACCTTTTTGGTGACTTCTATATCAATATGGTGCGCTCGGGTGAGGTCAGTGGGCAGATGTCAGCCGTACTGGATCGATTGGTCGAGCACATGGAGCGTCAGCGTGCACTGAGAGATAGTGTGATATCGGCCACCATCTACCCTGCCATCCTGTTGGGGGTGGCTGTGCTCTCGTTGATTGCCATGCTGGGGTTTGTGGTGCCGCAGTTTGAAAAGCTTTTTTCAGATATGGGCGATGCTCTTCCTTTGCCGACACGTGTGGTGATGGTGATGGGGCAGGCGTTTACGAACTACGGGTTGGTGATTGGGGCGGGGGTTGTTATTGTTGCGGCATGGCTGATGCGGTGGCTGAAATCACCCATCGGTCGACAGTGGTGGCAGGCTCGTCTGCTGAGGCTGCCGATTGTGGGACGCATCGCTCTCAAGTACCAGCTCACACTTTTTTCGCGCTCCCTGGGGACCCTGCTTGGAAATGGTGTGCCTATGCTCACTGCATTGCACATAGCGACTGAGACAGTAGGGAACATAGTTTTGCGTCAGGCGCTTGCTCGGATTGCCCCTATCGTCAAGGAGGGGGGCAAAGTGGTTCAAGCAATTTCAGTTACAGGTATCTTTGAACCTCTTGCAGTCAACCTGATCCGAGTGGGGGAGGAGACCGGGCGCATCGGATCAATGATGCTGGAGTTGTCCAATATATTGAATCGTGATGTTGAGACTGGCATCAAGCGCCTGCTGACTTTGGTTGAGCCTGTACTCATCCTGGTTTTGGGTGTGCTGATTGCCGCCATCATTGTGTCCATACTGCTCGGGATTCTGTCGATCAATGACCTCGCCGTATAATTTTTGTTTGCCCAAGGATCTGTCTCTCATGGTGAGTACCCGCGCCCGCCGCATTTTTGGCCCCGCATCTGCAAACCGTTTCAGCCGCGGTTTTACGCTGATTGAATTGCTGGTGGTGCTAGCAATCCTCACCCTGCTGGCGGGGCTGGTAGGGCCTCGTGTGCTGGGCCAACTTGGCGGTGCTAAGGCGAAGACGGCGGCAGTGCAGATTGCTGATCTGGACAAATCACTAGAGTTATTCAAGCTGGATGTGGGGCGTTACCCCACATCTGAAGAGGGGCTTGAAGCCCTGGTCAAGAAGCCAGGAAGTGTGAATGGTTGGAATGGCCCCTACCTGAAGGGGGGGATACCTTCTGACCCTTGGAATCATCCCTATCGTTATGCCAATTCGGGTGGCGCTATTCAAATTCTCTCGCTGGGCGCAGATGGTGCTCCTGGTGGTGATGGTGAAAATGCCGATATCCGCAATACACCCTGATTAAAGCTGCTGGCCATGGCGGGATTTCCCTTGCGGCGCGAGCAGGGCTTCACGCTGGTTGAACTTCTGGTGGTTTTTGCCATCATGGCGTTGGTTGCTGGTCTGGTGCCGCTGGCTTATGAGCGTATGCGCGACGGCTCGCAGTACCGTGATGCCGTTCGCACCATGTTCAGTCAAATGCGCTTAGCCCGCTCCTTGGCGATCAGTGGTGGGCGGGATGTTAGTTTTGTTGTTGATATGGGGCGTCGCCGCTATGGCTTGGATGGCGAGCCGCTCAAGACTTTGCCCGAGTCGCTGCTGTTACGCGTCACTGTGGCAGACCGTGAGGTCGCTTCTCAAGGTGTAATGTCCATCCGATTTCTGCCTTCGGGCGGTGCGACTGGTGGAAGTGTAGAGATACTGCGTGCGCCTGGGGTGGGCACCCGGTTGCGTGTGGATTGGCTTTCGGGTCGAACCACGCAGGAAGCTCTTCTGCCATGAGAATCGAAAATGGACAGCGTGGCCTGACGCTACTCGAGTTGCTGGTGGCCTTTGCCATCATGGCGCTCTCCTTGGGCATGTTGTATCGCATCATGGGGGGGGGCGTCCGTAGCGGAGGGGATATCGAACGGTACCAGCGTGCAGCCGTATTGGCGCAGTCGTTGCTCGCGCTGCGCGATACCGTCCCTGAGGGGGGGTGGCAGCAGGCCGGAGAGTCTGCTGGTTATCAGTGGCAAATTCAGTCGGCGCCCTATTCCACTGGTTTGTCTGGACCGACGATCCCCGTGCTGCATGAGGTCGGTATCGCCGTCACCTGGGGGGAGGGCGAACGCTTACGCAGATTGAATCTCACCACGCTGCGCCCTCAGCGCAGGCCGCCAGAACAGGTGCGTCGATGACGGATGGCTATCGTGCCAATGTTGGCAGGGGAGGCGGCTTTACCTTGGTGGAGTTGCTCATCGTTCTTGTCTTGATGTCGCTTCTGGTGTTGGCAATGGGTTCCGCTTTGCGCACAGCATCGCAGACCGAGGTGCGCGTGGATGATCGGCTGCAGCGTGTGGACGACCTGCGCGTCGTGAATGGTTTTTTGCGTTCGGTGCTCGGCCGTGTGTCTGCGCAGAAGACGACTTTGCCGGTTGAGCTTGGCTCGAGTCCGTTTTTCTTTAATGGTGCTTCGGACTTCATGACCTGGGTGGGCGTCATGCCCGCGCGCTATGGAGCGGGCGGGCGTTACCACTTCCGGCTTGGCGTCGCGGAGGGGGGGGTTCTCCTGCTTCAATATCTGCTTTGGGAAGGTGGAGGCATTCAGCCGGATTGGACCTCCGCACAGAGCGTCGGGTTGCTATCGGGTGTCACAGGGCTCGCATTGCAGTACCAGGATGCGGCTGGAGAGCCGCCAGCATCTATGCCGCAGTGGACAGTCACTGATCGTTTGCCCGATCGCGTGATGATCTCCATACAAACGGTCACGGGTGTTTGGCCGGATATCGTTGTTCCGCTTCGGGTGCTGCCTGCCAGTGACCCACGCTCCAGTGGCCCGGTGTTTGGGGGGACTTGATCGTGGCATCTGCAGCAGTAGGCGCGTTTAAACGCGAACGCGGCCATGGGATGGCATTGCTGGCAGTCCTGTGGACTGTGGCGGCTCTCAGCATCATCGCCACCGGGATCACGCGCTCCATTCGGTCAGAGAGCCGCGCAGTTGTCCAGGCCCGGCAAGAAGTTGAAGCCCAGGCGCTGGGAGAGGGGGCTATTCAAATTGCCTTGCAGGCGCTGCTTGCCAGCAACCAGCCGGTATCTAAGGTGCTCCTTACCGAGGTTGTCTATCGCGGGGTGGCTATGCAAGTGCAAGTCATGCCATTGAGTGGGCTCATCGATATCAATATGGCAACTCCACCGCTTCTTGAGCGGCTCTTGGTTGTGGCGGGAGGGCTGTCGCCCGATGCTGCGCAAACTGCCGCGCGAAGCATCGTCCAGGCCCGCCTTGGGCGGACGTCCCGAGGTGGGGCGCTCAGTTTTGAGGCACCTGAGGACTTGCTGCAAGTGCCAGGGATCGACTATGACCTCTATGCTAGACTTGCCGACCTTTTGACGGCTGATGTACGAGGTACCGGGCGCGTCAATCCTATGGCTGCGCCGATTGGTGTGCTCACTGTGTTGGCCGGGGGTAATACCGCTGTGGCCGCACAAATCGCCGCAGCGCGTGATGCAGGCCAAGTGGGGGTAGACACCTCGGCACTGGATTCCAATCTTCTCGACGCTTCTGTTTCCCGGCGCATGCAAGTTCAGGTTCGTGTGCCTATGGCAGAAGGGGGCTATGTCCGCATTTCGCGCAGCGTCGCCCTGGATGCACGCACTCCCGACGGAGCCCCTTGGCACACCTTTCGCGCGACAGTTGGCGTTGAGCCGCTAGCCCGCAAGAACCCCTGAAGTACAACGCTATGTCCTCCATCCAATCTGACGCCCGATTTTTTGGGGTCGATTTTCACGCTTTGTGGCGCGACGTATGCCAGGCATGGGCCGGTTTGCAGGATGTGCCCCCGTTTGTCTGGTTTACACCGGAGGCATCTGTTCGACTTTTTCAAGCAGATGGCGGCGAATCGTTGTGGCGGGGTGGGGTGCGTGTTCCAAATGGCGTCAAAGGTGGAAACGCCGAATTCAACGCGCTGGAGCTCCCTGAAGACCTGTTGTTGCGCCGCGCGCTGACCATGCCAGCCATGAGTGAGTCTGATATTGCGAGCGCTGCCTTGTTGCAGGCCCGGGCGATCAGCCCCTTTGCTGAACACGATTTGGTCTGGGGTTACTGCGCGCGCCGGCAACCCGAGGGACACAGCCAAGTGGAACTGGCGCTGGCGTCATCCAAGCAGGTTGCGCAGTATCTGCAGGAGCAGGCCAGCCGCTTGGGAAGGGGGGGGGCAGAGGTATGGGCTACGCTCAATCAGGGCTCGCCCATCGTGCTGTCGGGTTATGGTGAAAGCGCTCGTGAGGCAAAAAGTCTACGAGGCCGAAGGGTTCGTTATGGCTTGTTGGCGCTGGCTCTGGCTATTGTGGGGGGGATTGCAATCACTCCCACCTTGCAACTGCGAGCGCGTGCCATAGAAGCGGTAAAGGCCCATGATTCTGTAGTGCACCGTACACCACCCTTGGTAAAGGAGCGTGAGCTCCTAATGCAATCGGCAGAAAAACTCGGAGCCTTGTCGGAGTTGCTTGCAGGACGCATTGAGCCTCTGCGTGTCCTTGATCGCCTCACCAAAATCCTGCCTGACGACACGGCACTGCAAGCATTTACGCTGAAAGGGCAGAAGGTCACCCTCAACGGACTCACGTCCAATGCTTCGGCGGTCATGCAAATACTGGGAGAACAGTCTGGCGTCCGTGATGTCCGCGCTCCCAACCCTGCGACGCGTACAGGGGGGGCGAACTCCAAAGAGAATTTCGTGATCGAGTTCATGGTTGATCCTCAGGAATTTGGTGTTGCTACTGCGCAAGGTGCAACGCCAATTGCTGTACCGCCCATTGCATCTGCGGCACCTGCGGCATCTGCCATCGCAGTAGCGCCTCCGCAAGCAGCGTCCGCGTCTGCGGCGGCTGCATCTGCTCCACTGGCGTCGGCACCCAGCGCGCCGGTGGCTGCCAAGACGGCACCTGCGGCTGGCGGGGCGCTTGTGCCCGTGTTTGGCGGCGGGCCAGCGCAGTCCGCGCCACCGCAACCCAAGCCTGCCACCGCTAAGCCTGAGCGCAAAGAAACGCCATGAACAAGCCCGCCTTGCGCCGCGCCGCACTTCTCTTTCTCATCAGCGCCCTTGCTTTGGCACCCGTTGCTGCGGGAGGCTGGTACGTTTATCGCAAACATGTCTGGGGGGTAGAGCGCCTTGCGCAGATCGAGCCGCGACATGCGCGTCTTCTGGGGCTCGAATTGCAAAGCGCCGACATTGAAGCGGCCAAATTGAAAGCCTTTGAATTACGAAAGCAGTTCGTGTACCCGATGGCGCAAGACGATGCCCAAACGGGGAACCAGGCCCAACAGAAGGTGCGAGACATCTTTTCGTCTGCTGGATTGCAAGTATTGAGCAGCCAAGTTCTTCCCTCTAAGGAGGAGAAGGGCTTTGATCGCATTCCTCTGGTTGTGCGCGCAGAGGGGGAAATGCTGGCTGTGCAAAGTGCATTGGCGGTGCTGGGCAATCAGCAGCCCATCATTGTCATCAGCGAGATCGACATTCAGGTTCAGGGTGGCTTGGCCAACCTCAACCCCAAGCTGGCGCCTCGGCTGTCCGCCCAATTTACCCTGAGCGTGTTGCGAGAGCGTTCATGAAAAAATACTCGCTGCACATGCTTGTGCTTCTCAATGTCATCTTGGCGCTTGTCCTCGCGCGTTTGTGGTTTGACTCGGCGGGGCATCTGCGCAACGTGCGCTGGCAGGCGCCCAAACCGCAAACGGCTGACTACGGGGCGATGGTGCCCAGTGTCCCGGGTGTGGCGCCAGCTGACACAAGCCAGTTCATAGCGATGCTGGACAGGCCCGTGTTTTCGCCTACACGCCGTCCTCCTCCGCCACCTCCGCCTCCGCAGGAAAAGGAGCCTGTGGACAGCCTCACTACGGCGCAACTGTCGGGCCTTTTCAGGGGCGACAAGGATGGCGGCGTGATTATTCAGATCGCCGGGAAGCATCGACGCGTACGTCTTAACGAAAACGTGGAAGGCTGGTTGTTGTCTGATATTCAGGACCGAAGCGTGACTTTCACTCGGAGTGGCCAGAGCCGCGTGCTGCAGCTTCCGCGAGCGGCGGTGACAACATACACGGGGTTGGCTCCGTCTGCGGGCGTGCCGTCCGCGCCTGTGCGGGCGGTGCAGGCGCCACCCAGCGCGTCGTCAGTTGTTCCTGGGGCTGGTGCTCCTTCGCCACAGTCATCCCGCGCGGGGGGGCGACAGTTGCAACCCGTTTTCGGCGGCAGCGCGGCGCACTGAGGACGTCTGTGACGTGCACCGTAATCATTTTCCCCACAAGGGCTTGCGTAAATTTATGAATTCAACCCGACTTGTACTCACCGTTGCGGCATTGGCAGCGTGCCAAGCCGTGCTTGCTCAGGGCGTGTCAAATCCTGCGTCAGATGCTCTGCGGCAACCTGTGGCGGATGCGCCGACTCTCGGGGGGCAAGGCGGCGCGCCTGTTGCAACGGAATCCTCCGAATCTGCTCGGCCTGCCAGTGACGTCGCGCCAGCTGCCTCTCAGCCGCGTTACATCCGGGGCAACGATCAGATTCTGGCGCCTGCCAAAGCCGCACCGACTGTGGATGGGCCTCCACTGACTTTCAATTTCGAAGAGGCGCCTGTTGCGGAAGTTGCGCGCACGATTTTGGGGGACATCCTGAAAATGGCCTACGTGCTGCATCCACCGTTGAGTGGCACTGTCACACTTTCCAGCCGTGCACCCATATCACCTGATCAGGCGGTGTTTTTGCTTGAGGGTGCTCTGCAGGCCAACGGGCTTGCAATGGTGCGCGATGCGCGGGGCACATACCACGTGGGGCGGGCCGATGCTTTGCGCACTGTGGGCAGTGCCGTGCGGCAAGTGACGGGCAATGGAGCGCCGTTGCCTCCGGGGTATGGCGCCATTGTTGTGCCGCTTCGGTACATCGGTGCCGCAGAGATGGCTACCATTTTGCGGCCCATGGCACCCAACGATGCCATTGTGCGGGTGGACAACGTTCGCAATCTGTTGGTGCTGGCCGGTACACGCAGTCAGGCAGAAGGTTGGCTCGATCTCATCAACACCTTCGACGTGGACTTGCTCAAAGGCATGTCCGTGGGGCTCTTTCCGCTCAAGTACGCCACCATCAAGGAAGTTGAAGCAGCCCTGCGCCTTGTCAGCGGCTCTCCCCAGGCCAGTCCCACCGCGCCGAGCGGCTCCACTGTTGCGGTGACCGGTGGATCTGCGGGGGCGGCCTCGGCGGCTTCCGCTGCGATGCTCGGGGAGGGGAACCCCTTGTTTGGCGCTCTGCGCATCATGCCGGTGGAGCGGCTCAACAGCATTCTGGTTGTTACTCCACGTGCTGCTTATCTGGAGGAGGCGCGCCGCTGGATTGAAAAGCTCGACCAGCCCAGTGACAACGGGGCAGAGGCGCAGCTGTTCATCTACCGCGTGCAAAACGGCAATGCCAAGCACTTGGCCGGTGTGCTTTCGGGTATTTTTGGGGCTACTCAAAACGCGGGCTATGCCGCCAACAGCGGAGTGGCTCCAGGGTTGGGTGCGAGTGGGGGTTCGTCATTCGGTCAACAGCAGGGGCTTGGCAACACCAGCCCTTTTGGCAACACCTGGGGCAATACAGGCTCTAGCCTGGGTCGTACGGGAACAGGCACTGTCAACACAGGTGGATTTGGCAACGCCTTTGGCAGCACGCAGAACCGCACGGGCCAGAACGCGGCAGTCCAGACGGGCGCCACGGGTACGGCCACAAACATTGGTGGCGTGCGTGTGATGGCCGATGAACTCAATAACTCCATTCTGGTGTGGAGCACGCGTTCGGAATTCCTCAAAATCGAATCCACCCTCAAGCGGCTGGATCTGCCGCCCACCCAGGTGCTTATTGATGCCTCTATCATCGAAGTCACCCTCAATGACTCCTTGCAATATGGGCTGCAATGGGCGTTCAGCGGTGGCACAGGGGGCGGACGCTCTGGGACGGGGCAATTGTCCACAGGCACCAACAACGCCAGCAACAGTGGCAACCTCAATGTCAGCGCGGGCAAGGGGTTCACCTACTCGCTCATCAACTCGGCGGGCAACGTGCGGGTCATCTTGAATGCCCTGGCCAGCCAGGATCTGCTCAAGGTGGTTTCCAGCCCCTCGCTCATGGTGTTGGACAACCACACCGCATCCATGTCTGTGGGCGACCAGATTCCGGTGCTCTCCAGCATCATTGACAGCAATATTGGCAGCACCACCACCAGCACTGTTCAGTACCGTGATACAGGTGTGAACTTGGCGGTGACGCCCTCTGTCAATGCTGGCAACCTGGTCACGATGCAGATCGATCAGGTCATGACTGATCAGTCGCCCAGTACCGGCGCCAATGGCCAGCCCATCTTCATGCAGCGCCAAATTGCCAGCAAGGTGGCGGTGCGCAGCGGCGAAACCATCGTGCTGGGTGGTTTGATCAAGGACAAACGGTCGTCCGGCAAGACCGGGGTGCCTTTGCTCAAAGATGTTCCGTTGGTGGGAGCCCTGTTTAGCAACAGCGAAAACACCGGTGCGCGCACCGAACTGCTGGTGGTCATTACGCCCAAAGTGGTTCGCACCGACCCCGAGATCCGCGAGGTCAGTGAGGATCTGCGTGATCGCCTGCGGGGGCTGAACATCATTGAAATGCGAGATCGCGTCCAGCCTCGTGTTGCGCCGGGGGGGGCGGAGGGGGCAACTGCGCAGCCTGTGCCTTCGCAATAGAAGGTTTGCTCCCGCTTTGTGCGATTAAT
The DNA here is from genome assembly GCF_059424825.1 of Acidovorax sp. GW101-11A03. Lineage (NCBI taxonomy): Bacteria > Pseudomonadati > Pseudomonadota > Betaproteobacteria > Burkholderiales > Comamonadaceae > Acidovorax > Acidovorax sp. GW101-11A03. Next base: position 43,011 of record NZ_JBWKZU010000023.1, read on the forward strand.
GTCAATTTTCTATTGGTAGTAGTTGGTGATAGTTAAAGGAGATGAAATGAAGAACCTCTTGTGGAGCAGCAGGCACCGCAATTTGCGGGCAGTGGGTTTGGCCGCCATGGCAGCCACCGCGCTGGTGGGGTGCGCCACCATATCGAGCACGCCAGAGCAAGTGGTGCAACAGCGCGCCACCGAGTACTGGAAGGCTCGCGTTGCCGGGGACCACGCCAAGGCATATGCCCTGTCCACCCCCTCTTACCGCAAGCTGCATACGGCTGAGCAGTTTCGTAAGCAGTTTGGTAGCGCCGCCTCGCTTAAGGATGCCGAGCCTGTCAATGTCACTTGCGAGCCGGAAAAATGCACAGTCCGCATTAAAATCAGTGCTGCACCTGCCTTGGTGGGCATGAATTTGGGTACCATTGCTACCCACCTGAGTGAGACTTGGCTGTTGGAAGACGGCCAGTGGTGGCGCTACCAGGATCTGTAAAGATTCGCGGCGGCTCCTTGCAGGCCCAGGGGATGATATTTGAGTATTGGGGACTGTTGTATTTGGTCAACAAAGAAGAATGGGCCCGCGTAATCAAGTGTAGTTCCCAGAAGTGCTGTGCTACGATTCCCTAGCGTAATCAATCGTGGTAGTTGCGCTTACCAACTTTTTTAACTGGAGTTCTTGTATGAAAAAAAATGTGATGGCCCTGAGCATTGCTGCCATGATTGGTGGCCTGGGCTTCGCTGGTGCCGCTTCGGCCGACGTGATCGTCGGTACCGGCGCAACGCCTCTGACCGTTGCTGACATGGCTGCTGGCAAGATCGCTGCGCCTACGGCCAACAACCTCGAAGTGACGCGTGCAGGCGTGGGCCACGCTCTGATCGTGCCTTACTTCAACGCGCAAAACGGCAACATGACCGTTCTGCACGTGACCAACACCGACCAAGTCAACGGTAAGGTCGCTAAGGTGCGTTTCCGCTCTGCTTCGAACTCTGACGACCTGCTGGACTTCCAAGTGTTCCTGTCGCCTGGCGACGTGTGGACCGCTGCTGTGGTGGCTGACGCCAACGGCTTGGCACAAATCGTGACCGCCGACAACACCTGCACGGTGCCCGCACTGGCTTCCGGCGTGCCCCAGTCGTTCAATAACTCCTCCGCTCGTCTGCCTTCGTACCTGACCGAAGCTCAGCGCAACGCGCTGACCCGTGAAGGTTACGTTGAAATTTTCAATGTGGCTGACATTTCGGCTCTGAAGGCTTTTGACACCAACGGTGCTCTGAACGCTGCAGGCCCTAACCGTTCTGCTCTGTACACGGCTACCAAGCACGTCAGTGGCGTGGCTCCTTGCTCCGTGGCTGGTTCCGCTGCTCGCACGCTGCTGAACAACGCTGCTATTGCTGACTACACCACGCAGCTGCAAGCAGCTACGGCTGGTCTGGACAGCGGTTCGGGCGGTCTGATGGGTGACTGGTACATCATCAACGTGCCACAAACTACGACGTTCTCTGGCGCTGCTACCGCTATCGTGGCTAACACGGGCGCTGGTACTGCTCCTGCTGTCGGCAACTTCCGTCACTTCGCTCAACTGGGTAACAACCTGGTGACCCTGAACGGTGACGCAGCCAACGGCGTGACCGCTGACCCGCTGTTCCGCAATCTGAACGTGTTCGACGCTGTTGGCGCCAAGGTTACGACCGCCGCACTGACGATGCTGAACTACGACGCGCCTGACCTGTCGACGCCTTTCTTCAGCGTCGCTTCGTCCGCTAACACGCTGGCACAATCCACCAACCTGCTGACGGCTCTGTCGGTGAAGTCGGTGACCAACCAGTACGCTCTGGATGCTGGCATCACTGCCAAGACCGACTGGGTGTTCTCCATGCCCGCCCGTCGTTACAACGTGGCTGCCAACTACGCCGCTGTGACCGGCACGACTGGCGCTACGGGCCCAACGACCGCCAACGCCAAGTACCGTCTGTTCACCGACCTGAATGGAACTGCTACTCAAGCTGGTGAGTGGTTCTATCCTGCTGTGAGCGCTGACTACGCAGCTGCAGCTGGTTTCAAGGCTGGTGGCAACACAACCGTGGACACGGCTGGCAACATCTGCGTGTTCGCTGACGGCCAGAAGTTCTTCGACCGCGAAGAAACCTCTGCTTCGGCTGGCCCCGTGTTCTCGCCTGGCACCGCCAGCACCGTGTCGTTCTGCGGTGAAGTCAGCGTGCTGGCTTTCCAAGACACCGGCAACTCCGTTCTGGGCGCTTCGGTGGCTCGTAACACGGTCACTTCCGGTTTCTACACCAACGGTTGGGGCGTGATCGATACGACCAACGCAGCCCAAGGTCTGCCGCTGCTGGGTGAGTCCTTCATCAAGCTGAGCAACCCACAAGCTGGTGCTGGCGTGTCTGGTACCTACGGTATCAACTGGGCACACCGCTTCACGCGTTAATTCGTGGGCACTTAATCGCGGCAACGCGATCCAAAAAGGCGGGGTCTTCCCCGCCTTTTTTTCATTTCACAACTTGTTTTCTTATCCATGAAGCTCTTGATGACAACCTGTTTCTCGCCAATGCGCAGCATGGCTCTTGCTGCTGCCGTTCTGGCAGGTGGATCTTTGGTGCATGCGGCAGGCCCAGTGCCCCTGACCCAAGGCGGCAAATTCGCGATCACCACCACCGACATCGAAGCCGATGCACTGATGCGCATGCCCGCAGAGATGCGCCCGATGGTGCTGGCCAACAAGCAGAGCGTGGGCCAGGTGGCGATGAACATGTATGTGCGCCGCGCGCTGGGTCAGCAGGCGGTGCAAGAAGGGCTGGACAAAGACCCCAAGGTAGCGGCCATGCTACAGCTCGCGCGCGACAAAGTGTTGTCGGACATGATGCTGGAGCGCATTGATAGCCAAAATGCTCCCAGCGATGCTGCTGCGCTGGAATTGGCTCGCGCCACTTACCGCGCCAAACCAGAGCGCTTCCAGGTGGGCGAACAAGTGCAGGTGCGGCACATTCTGATTGCTGGTACCAAGCCTGAGTCGCGCGCACAGGCCGAAAAGCTGTTGGCCGACATCAAGGGGGGCGCCGATTTTGCCAAGCTGGCAGAAGAGCAATCAGCCGACAAGGGTAGCGCCGCACGCGGTGGCGACCTTGGGCTGTTTGCCAAGGGCCGCATGGTGCCAGCCTTTGAAGAAGCTGCCTTTGCCCTACAGAAGAAGGGTGACCTGAGTGGTGTGGTGGAAACGCAGTTTGGCTTCCATATCCTTAAGCTGGAAGATCGCAAAGCACCCACCACGCGCACCTTTGACGAAGTGAAGGAAGAGCTGCTCAAGGAAGTGCGTGCCAGCGTGACGCAAGACGCCCGCGTGAAGGCCGCGCAAAAGCTGGGCGAAGGCGTGGAACCCGACACCAAGGCGATTGAAGCCTTTGCTGCAGGCTACGCCAAGGGCCCAGGCATTCCGGTGCAGAGCGGCAAGTAACAGCTCGTTGCCAAAAGCAACAACAGACCAGAAAAGCCACAGCAGGCGGCTCGTCCGCCCGCAACCCTTTCGCTCATGACCTTTCTCTGGAACGAAGCGCGCGCGTTATGGCGCGCGCGCATGTTGGTGTGGGTTCTCACGCGCCGTGAGGTGGCCTCGCGCCACACTGGCACGGCGCTGGGCATTGTCTGGCCGTACCTGCAGCCGTTGCTTACTGTGGCTGCGTACTATCTGGTGTTTGACGTGGTTTTTGGCATGCGCCTTGGGGAGCAGGCCCCTACGCGGGCCGTTGGCGCCTATTTGGTGGTTGGCGCCTTGCCCTGGATGGCGTTTTGCGATGCGGTGCAGCGTGGCATGACGAGCTTGATCGACGCTGGTAGTCTGCTGCACAAGAACCCGCTGCCGCCCGTGCTGTTTACTTCACGCACGGTGCTGGCCAGTTTTTCAATTTATGGCCCGTTGCTGCTGCTGGTGGCAGTGGCCTACATTCCTGCCCATGGGCTGAAGCCTGCCATCTTGGCTCTGGTGCCTCTGCTGCTGCTGCAAATGCTGCTGTGCATGGTGCTGGGTTACGCACTGGCCATACTGGCGGCGGCTCTGCGAGATGTCGCGCAACTGGTCGGCTTTCTGCTTTCCGTGGGTATTTATCTGTCGCCCATTTTGTTCCCTATTCAGCTCTTTCCTCAAGATTGGCGGTGGGTGCTATGGCTCAATCCGATGACGGGCCTGGTGATGGGCTATCAGCAGGTCCTGCTGCAAGGCCAGTGGCCGCACTGGAGCGTGTGGTGTGCTGCACTGGTGTGGGTGGGCTTGCTGATGGTTGTTCTGAACGCGTTGGTGGCTCGCAGCCGCGATCAATTGGTGGACTGGCTGTGAGTGCCCAAAGTCTTTCCTACGCAGAAGGCGCTATGCGTGACACCGTGTTGTCAGTTGCAGGCGTCGCCAAGGAGTACAAGCTATATCCCACCCCCCGAGCCCGATTGCGTGCGTTGTTGACGGGCAGGGCCACACACCGCAGTCACTGGGCGCTGAACGATGTTTCGTTTGATTTACGGCGGGGTGAATGCATTGGCGTGATCGGCGACAACGGAGCAGGAAAGAGTACCTTGCTAAAACTACTGGCGGGCACCTTGCAGCCCAGCCATGGCCGCATTGACCGCGTAGGCCGGGTGACGGCCATTCTGGAGCTGGGGGCTGGCTTTCACCCCGACTTCAGTGGGCGAGACAATCTTTACTTTGCTGGCAGCCTGATCGGCATCACCCATGATGAGATGGCACGCTTGGAGCCCGAAATCATCGATTTCTGCGAACTGGGTGAGGCACTGGATCGGCCTGTAAAAACGTACTCGTCCGGCATGACGGTACGCTTGGCCTTTGCTCTGGTGACGGCAGTGCAGCCAGATGTTCTGATCATCGACGAGGCACTGGCTGTTGGCGACCAAAACTTTCAAAAAAAATGCGTCGAACGTATTACGGCGTTCCGCAATAGCGGGTGCACCATTCTGTTCTGCTCGCACAGCCCGTATCACATCCGCCATCTTTGCGACCGGGCACTTTGGCTCAAGGCGGGGCGGGTGGAGCAATTTGGCAACACCGAAGCGGTGTTGGCTGCCTACGACGTGCACACCCGAGAGCGCGAAAACGCAACAGGCGCCAATGCCCCGAATGAGCCCGCCCAATCGATAGCCAAGACTGCTTCGCAAGAGTCTCCAACGGACGACATGGCAGCCGGGCCGCAATGTTCCGCAGGTTCGCCGCAGCAGGCGGCAGGCGAAGGAGGTGGTGCCTGTATTCTGTCTGTGGATGTGGCAAATCTGGGGGAGCCCGTGGGGAACCAGCCACCCGTGCTACAGGGGCAAGATCTAATGGTGACGATCCGGGCCCGGGGGCGTGGTGCAGAACGACCCCATATCGGTTTTATGATTGAGCAGTCCAAAGGGGTTGGTATCACCTCGCTGGCAACACACGAAGAGGGGGCGGCGCCTCTACAGTTGAACGATGGTACTTGGCAGTCGGTGCTGACGTTCCCAGACTTGCCGCTGCACAGCGGGGACTACGTGATCAGTGCATTCCTGTTCGACGAAACAGGGTTGGCTGTCTACGACGAATGGTTCCAGTTTCTTCATTTCCGGTTCATTTTCCCCAAACCACTGCCGGGCCTGGTGCGGTTGCCGCACAGCTGGCGCTAGTGCCAGAAAAGCTTGGCGCAGCATGCGCTCTGTCCCGGTCCTCAGCGGATCAGTCCGCCTGGGGATGCAATTGTGCTGCGAACCTTACATGTTCTGTGCAACATCTTTTACGTAAGGTATGGGCAACAGGCTGGCAGCGAGAGCTCGGGGCGTGCGCTTGATAATCGGCTGTCTCCGGTATAGAAAGAATATGACTTCAACTTCAGAATCACCATTGACCCTGGGGCAGCAGTTGCTGCAGGAAGGGCGCGAACTGCTCAGCAGGGGTGACCGAGTGGCTGCCGCGCAGGTGCTTGCCCGGGCCCGCAACGAGCGCGATGTGGTGTTGACTGCCCACGCGCTCATTGAAACCAATGACCTTGTCGGCTCGTTCACCAACGTCATGGGCCTGGATTGCACGATTTCCGAGCAAGACGACATTTTTGGATTCTTCAGAGGCCACCACTCCAGCTTGAATCCGTTGCGGGACTATCTTGCGGATGGTTGGCGCACCTTGTCGGAGTTGATGCTGCTACTGGAGGCCGTGGACCAGCCTCTGCTCAAAACCCAGCGTGTGCTGGAGTTTGCGAGTGGGCATGGCAGATTTACACGGCATTTGGTCAAGGCCCTGGGGCCTGCCCGTGTGGAGGTCTCGGATGTGGTGCCAAGTGCGATCAGTTTCTCCAGAGAAACGTTTGGTGTGAATGGCTTTCTCTCGGCCAGCATGCCTGAAGCCGTGCAATGGCCTGGGCGCTATGACCTGGTCTTTGTGTTGTCCCTTTTTAGTCATTTGCCCCGCTCTACCTGGTCACGCTGGCTCAAGGTGCTATACGAGTCGGTGGCGCCGGGTGGGTTGCTCGTGTTCAGCACCCATGGCACCAAGGCTGCCGACTTTGACCATGTGACCCTGGATCCGGAGGGGTACTTTTTCGCCGCATCAAGTGAGTCAACGGCGATCGATGAACAAGAGTATGGAACAACGTTCACGTCAGAGGCCTTCGTGCTGGCGCGGATCGCTGAAACCGTTGGAGCGGACAGGCTGGTGCATAAGGCACCAGTGCACTTCTGGAATCACCAGGATGCCTATGTGCTGCGTCGGCCCTGAGTGGCTTTCCCCGCGTCTGGAAGTACAAGGTCTTGTGACATGGTGCATTTCACGGAGATGTGATGAACAGTAGCTGGTGGCTTAAGCTGCAAGAGCGTATATGGGGCCTGGCGCCATGGGATGCCGAGCAAATCAGTGACGAGTGGTTTCGGGCGCATTTCAACTACGCGGCCGATGTTGTACATCAATGGGTGGGCGATGTGCTGGATATGCGATCTGCCCGGTTTCTCAATTTTGGGTGCGGTGATGGAATTACCGATCTATCGCTGGTGCTGCGGTATGGTGCAACAGCCATCCATGGCGTAGATATTCGCCGCGAATATGCCAAGCTGCCTCGTATTGCGCGTGAGCAACTGGGTATGCAGAGGATTCCGTCCGCGTTGACCTTTGAGACTATTTCGCCCGGGACACCACTGGCAAGTCGTCACACGGGGCTGGATGGCATCATGAGCTGGTCAACCTTTGAGCATGTGCAGCGCGAACAGGTTCTGCCAATCCTGCGGGATTTGCACGCCTGCTTGCGCACAGGGGGGGTTTTTTTTCTCCAGATTGAGCCGTTGTTCCACTCACCGTTTGGCTCCCACCTGCGGCGTTACGACGATGTGCCATGGCACCACCTGCTGGTGCCTGAGGAGGAGCTGTGGCAAATCATTGATGCCCATCAAGGCCCCATCAATGCCGAAGAGGTGGATTTCGGGTTTGCCGATTTTGGCGTGGAGGGCTACAAGCGGTTTGTTTTCAAGGAGTATCAACATCTCAACCGGCTGACTGCAGACGAGTTGGTTAGCCTAGTAGAGCAAGCAGGCTTTACCGTAGAGCGGCAAGATCGGCGCAATGTGGAGTTACAGCCGCCTGCGCAATTGCTGAAACAGTACGGCGATACCGTCTTGCGAAACAATGAAATTTTCCTGCTCTTGCGAAAAGGCGGGTAGCGGCAAGGCAGCTTGCTTGCCGCTACCAGCGTTTACCGCGCGCGTTTCTTCCGCTAGGCGATCTTCTGTGCCGTGATCACGAAGCCATGCACGGGTTGGCCTTTTTGGTAGCGCAAGACCGTGTTTTCAGAATCCACAGAGAAACCAGCGGCGCGGCACACTCCCTCAACATGACTGCGCTTGTGTACGTACCGCTCAGTAGTCGGATTGAGAAACAGGTCGGGGCCGTCCTCGGGGCCAATTTCGCAGGAAAAAATTAGGCGCCCACCAGGTGCTAATACGCGCCAAGCTGCAGGAACGGCCTCCGTCAGATCGCCCACGTACACGCAAACCTCCAGTGCAGCGATCACATCGTAGGATTCAGCCTCTGCTTGACGTAGTGTGTCGTGCAAGTCCGCCTCTTTCAGGCTGTCGTAAAGCTTGAGGCGGCTGGCCTGCTCCAGCATTTTTGGTGACACGTCCACGCCGTCGAGGCGTCCGTCGAGTTTGCCCAGTCGTGCGCCGAGCAGTCCGGTACCGCAGCCCAGATCGAGGAGCCGGATTTTTTTATCTGGGTGAAGCGCTACCAGTTTTCTCGCGATCTGCTCCGGGAGTTGGTAGCGCAAACCTTGCACAAGCTGCTGGTCGAAGATATGAGCTGCGGTATCGAACAGCTTGCGATTGAGCTCAGCTGGCTGGTGGGTGGGGGTCTGACCCTTCGCACGCGCGTCGTAGTAAGCGTAAACCGCGTTCGCAGGGTCGAGGGCAAGCAAGGTTGCTGTCACTGCGGCGGCCTCATTCAGACGACCTGCTGCGAGCAGTGTGTGCATGCGACCCGTCAACGCTTTCTCGTCATGGGGTGACTCTGCAATCAGGCCATCCCAAAGTGCGAGGGCCTCGTCGTAGCGCTCCAAATGGCTCAAGTCGTTAGCCAGCAGCAGGCGCCACTTGGCGTTGGTCGGCTGCAGCTTCAGCCCATCCTGCAATAGGCTGACTGCCAAATTGACGTCCATCATGTGATGTGCCACATCGATTGCGCCGTCTCGCACCATTCCACTTTCGGCATCAAGCTGCAGTGCGGTGGCTGCGTTTTCCTTTGCTTCTGCAAGCTGTCCCTGCCTGGCCTGCAATTGGGCTAGAACGACAATACCGGGCGCCCAGTTGGGCGCGAGTTCCAGCCCGGTGCGCATGAGTTGAAATGCACCTGCGACATTACCCGCCTTTTCGGACATGACACCGGCCATCATGTAAACGCGTGGGTCATTGGGAATTTGCGCCCGTGCCTTATTGAGCACATCTGCGGCCTCGGTCAACTGGCCTTGGTCAATCAGTACGCGGGCGGATTCGATGAGGAGGAGATTGGGGTCTGACATGATGTTCGTGGTGAATAAGCCGTGCAATTACTTCTGTAGCCAGTTCTTGACGCGACGCTGCCAGTGCAGCGGAATGGCACGTGCCATGCTGCTGAGCAGGGGCAAGGAGCGCATGTGCACCAAGGCATCCAGGGCGCCTGAACGGATTGTTGCGGAGGCTTTTTGCGCGTAGGGCAGGAGGGTCTCCGCAGAAATAGGGGCCGACGCGCGCGGCGCAGACTCTACGCCACTGAGATAATCGCGAATGTAGCCCCAGGCATCACCAGAGGCTGGGATGAGCGGATATGGCGGGGGCATTGGGCCAACGGCCTGCGCAAAGTGCTCCGCTCGGATGCCGGTAAAGAAGCCGACCCATTGTTTGGGGTTTTGGTCCCAGGGGCAGACCCAACTCCACGCACGGTCTGCCACGCGTTCTACAAAAGCGCCTATATCTGGCACTGCCACCGGCAGGCCTGCCTGTATGGCTGCGCTGAGGGTGTAGCTGTACGTTTCTGGCCAAACTGCTGGAAACCAGACGATGTCTGGCTGCAGCCACGTGAGCAGCCCGGCCAAGTCTTCATCCTGATAGGCGCCGTGCACTGTAAGCCGCGCTCGTGGCTGGGTTTGCAGGTGACGGTAGCCATATCCAAGCAGGTGAAATTCCAGCGGTGCACCCGACTGGGCTGTGTATAGTGCGGTGGCTTCTAGAACATCCGCCCCCTTGATGGCGCTGAGCGCACCCAACACCGCAATTTTGAGCGGCTTATCCGGCCGCAGTGGGCTGGGGTTCGGCGCCTGGGATGGATGTGTTGTGCTCCGATCGGCGATGTCGGTATGTTGTATGACGCGCACACGCGCTCCAGGCGCAAAGGCTGCCATGCGTCTTGCGGTGTCGTGGCTGGGGGCCATCACAAGGCGAGCCCCGATCAGGAAGTGGCGGTTGCGGTGCCGCCAGTCTGCCACGGTGCCTGTGCCGGAAGGGGCTGGGTCTTGAGGCGAGCAGCATGCGCACTCGCCAGGCGCCAGTTCGGGGGCGTACCGGTTGTCTTTGCCCGTCAAGGAGATATGCGCGCAGAAGCTGTAAAAGTCGTGCGCGGTAAAGTCATAGCGGACCCCCAACTGCGAAGGCAGGTCCATGATCGCTGGATCATGACCCAACAGGTGGTGGTAGTGGATATGCCTGACTCCCAGTAGCGTCAGCATCCGGACGAGATCCTGGTATTGATCCTCCAATCGGAAGGTGAGCCGAAAACCCTCATGCCGGGTGGCAAACTCCAGGCGCACACAACGGTCTGGCGCCGGAGTGAGTGTGAGAAAAAGGGCGTGCTCTGTGAGGTGCGAGGCCAGTTCTCGTACGTGGCGTAAGGTTCCGCCCGCTCGGTCGTGCAAAACAGCCAATACCACCGGCAAGTGCGCTTGGTGCATGCGCGCAATATCAAGTGCCAGCCGGTAAGGCTGCGCAGGGTCTGCCTGCACAAAAGCCATTATATCCCGTTCGTAGCGGGGGTGCAGGCGGCGCAGTGTTTCCATGGCCGCGCGCTCGCGGGGGCTTTTGCTGTCACCAAAGCTCACTCCACCGGTGTGTAGCACGAAAGTGTCGAGCAGGTGCAGGTTGCGCCAACCTGCCTCTGCCGCCCGCTGGCAGAAGTCGTTTTCTTCGCCGTAGCCTTTGCCGAAGTTCTCGGTGTCAAAAAGGCCAACTTGCGCGAGGCAATCGCGCCGGATGTACATGCAGAAACCTACGCCCGTAGGCACGTCCACCACCGCGCCGGGGTTGGTCTGGGCGCACAGGGCATCCAACCGCGCGGTGTCGTAGTCGGCTGGCAAGCTGTTGTCTTTGCAGAACCGGGGGTAGCTGCAGATGGTGGCGTTGTTTGAAAACGGTGTGACCGAGGCCACCTTGCTATCGCCATAAGCGGCGCGGCGAATGCGGTCCAGCCAGTCATTGGCCACTTCGGTGTCGCTGTTGAGCAGCAGTACATCGTTGCTGTCGCTGAGTGCCATGCCTCGATTGACTGTGCCGACAAAACCCAGGTTTTCGGCGTTTTCCAGCAGAGTGATACGGCTGTCTTGTGCGGCGCGCTCGCGCAACCATTCCGTGACTTCAGGTTCAGGGCTGGCATCGTTGATGACAATCAGACGCCAGGCACACTGGTTGGCGCTGGCCAGCACGGATTCAATGCACAAGCGGGTGTCGGCCAGACCGCGGTATGCGGGAACAATGATGTCCACCGGGTGCTGAGGGGGCGTGGCTGGCGTGGGCTGGTGGGCCGGCTTGGCTGGCTGAGCTGCTTTGGGGCCTCGGCCCAGGAGTCGGTCCAGGCGCATCTTGGCGTGAACAATGGGACGAGTGGCGCGGAACACGGTAGAGGTTTCGATGTTGTGGAGATGCTGGGCCAGTTCGTCCAGGTCGCTACGGAGTCGAGTCGCTTCTTGCTGCCAGGTGGCACGCTGCCGAGATGCGGCCTGGCTGGCTTCTTCGAGGATCTGGTTGCGATTTTGTGTGGCCGCGAGGTCTGTTTGCGCTTGATTAAGCCTGCTCGCAGTGTCACGGCAGTTGTTTTCCAACTGAACGATTCGGTCGTGCAGTGGAAGTACCGTGCCAGACAAGGCGACATAGTCCGCCGACATGGGCCAGCCCAATTCGACTTCTAGCTTGGTGCCGCCTCGCGGGCTGTTGGCCAAGGCTTCGGCGGAGATAGGCAGCTCAAACCAGGGCTCGTCCCCAGCAAGCAGCAACAGTGTGGCGCCCGAGGCTGCGGGCAATGGGGCCTGCCAGACGATCTGGCTATGGGGCGTTGTGGCCAGAAGTGAGCGCGAACCGGAGTCAGCCATCCATTGCCACAAAACGCCTCCTTGTGCAGTTCGCAACGTCAATCGGTACAGGTGGACGAAGCCTGGGCGATCGGCAGGATCCAGTCGCAGTTGTGTGACGGGCAGTTCTGAGTCGGGCAGATCAAAGCAAAGGGTTTGGCGCTCCTTGCCAATGACACCTGACGCCGTTAGCTTGTGAGCCTCGTCGTATCGACCCGCGTAACCTAGATAAAGCTGGGTCGTAAACAACGCCTGGACGGGCATTTCGGAGCGCGCAGTGGGCTCTGCCGTGTTTGCTGCCGCCTCGGCAGTAGGGTGGGCGACGCAAATGAACTGGTAAGTCAGAGCGTCAGGGACGCCGAGGAGGTGCCGTGCTACCGAGGGTGGCAGGCGGTCAAAAGCGACATCGAACTCCGACTCGGGCAGCTCCCGGACGATGGTGTCAATGGAGTCCGAGGCCCAGCGATGCTCGCCGAGAAAACGCTGCAGCGATTTGCGCGTGAAGAAACGCAGGTGCGTACGGTCCAGCAGGCCTTCTTCGCGGTAAAGGAATTCACCCTCCAGTAATTCTGCAATGAGGCCGCTGTAGCCTGCGTTGGGTACAGAAATGAGCAGTTTTCCATTGGTCTTGAGCAGTTTGCGGCAAGCATCCAAGACCTTTTCGGGGCGACTCAGGTGTTCCAGCACGTCCGCGCACACAATGTAGTCATAGCGCTGGCCTTCGAAAGTGGCAACCAAGTCGCATGACTCGAGGTTGTCCACGACCACGCGGCGGTAGTAGGGCTTGGCATGGGTGGCCTCCGCTTCACTGAGAGTGACGCCGTCCACAATGCAATCCTGAGTCTCGGTCACGTGCTGTCCCAGGGCTCCACTGCCGCAGCCCAGGTCCAGCACCGTTGCGTTGCTGTGAATCAGGCTGGCCAATACCGACAGCGAAGTGCGTTCGCCCGCTGCGATACTGCGTAGATAAACGTGCAAATCTTCCGTTGAATGCGTCATCCGGGGATTATGACGGTGGGGAGAGTGCACTTGTAACAGAGGACGGTGTGAGAACTGGGACAATGGCGGCTTGATGAATGTCTCCCCTACCTCTCAGTGCAGTCTTGTGATCTCCGTGGTCAGCCATGGTCATGGCGCGCTGGTCCAGGCTTTGCTTCACGATCTGGCCCGATTGTCTGCGGAGACAGTTGGGCGTGTGGTGCTGACGCAAAATTTGCCTGAGGCAGAGCCCGAAGCCCCAGCCGGCGGGTGGCCATTTGTGTTTCAAATTGTCAAAAATACAGCACCCGCTGGTTTTGGCAGCAACCACAACCGGGCTTTGGCGGGGGCAGAGGAGTCCGCAGTCTGTGTGCTCAACCCAGATGTGCGGCTTGGCGGGGGGGACCCCTTTGCACTTCTCGTGCAAGCTGCAGGGCAGCCAGGGGCTGGCTGTGCGTACCCGGTACAACTGGATGAGCAGGGGCGGTTGCAAGATAGCGAGCGCGAGTTGCCTACCCCTTGGGCGTTGTGGCGACGACGCCTTCTGGGGCGCGACGAGAGCCAGGTCGATTGGGTGAATGCGGCCTGCCTGGTGCTTCCGCAGCCCGTATGGTTAGCGGTTGGTGGATTCGATGAGGCGTACTTCATGTATTGTGAAGATGTGGATCTGTGCCTGCGTATTCGTCTGCTGGGGCGCACCTTGGTGCGGGTGCCTGTGCATGTCGTGCACGCGGGGCAGCGTGCCAGTCACAGGCGGTGGAGTCATTTGCGGTGGCATGTGCGCAGCCTGCTGAGGCTTTGGAATTCGCCCGTATATGCGCAGGCGCGTCTTTTGTTACGGGCTGGGGCGGCAAGCACGGGTACCATCGGCCGCTCATGATTTGGTTGTCTCTTGTGGCTTTCGTGGTGGTTGCGCTGGCGGCCGGGTTGGTCGTGCGATGGATGCGCAGCCACGCTTCCGCATACGGCAACGGGATGCCGCAGCGCTTTCATTTCGGTGATGTTCCTCGCCTGGGTGGGGCTGCGCTGCTTCTGGGGATTGGTTGTGGTTGGAGCCTGGGGGTGCTGCAGTCACTGCAGTGGGGCGATCCAGGCTCACTGCGGCTGGGGGGATGGGTGTGGGGGTGGCTGGCGGTGTTGTTGCCAGCTACCTTGGGGGGGATTGCTGAGGACATGACCCAGCGCCTTTCGGCCCGCTATCGGCTTGTACTGACTGGCGCCTCGGGTGTCCTTGCTGTGGTTTTACTGGACCTGACCCTTCCCCGCATGGGCTGGCCCTGGCTGGATGCCGTTCTGGCGGCGGCTCCCTGGCTGGGGGTTGCCATTGTGGTGCTGGCCGTCGCCGGTCTGCCCCACGCCTTCAACATCATCGACGGCTACAACGGTCTGGCGGGCATGGTGGCCCTGATCGTTTGCCTGGCGCTGGCCCATGTGGCCCTGCAGGTGGGAGACCGGGCGCTGGCGGCGCTGCTGGTGTCCACGGCGGCGGCCACGGGGGGGTTCCTGGTCTGGAACTACCCGCGGGGCATGCTGTTTGCGGGGGATGGCGGGGCCTATGTATGGGGCGTGGTGATTGCCATGGCCAGCATTTCCCTAGTGCAGCGAAATGCGGATGTGTCGCCGTGGTTTCCGATGCTGCTGCTGATCTACCCCGTCTGGGAGACGATTTTCTCGATCTACCGCAAGGCGGTGCGGGGGGTGTCGCCGGGGGTGGCCGATGCCCTGCATTTTCACCAGCTCATCTACCGTCGCATTGTGCGCGGGGTTTTCCACGACGATGAGTCGCGCCGCATGCTGATGCGCAACAACCGCACTTCGCCCTACCTGTGGGGTTTTACCCTGCTGACCGTGGTGCCCGCTGTGCTGTTCTGGAACAACACGCTGCTGCTGATGGCGTTCTGTGGGCTGTTTGTGGTCAGCTATGTGATGGCCTATCTGGCCATCGTGCGCTTCAAGGTGCCGCACTGGCTGCGCCACTGACCAGCCCGGAGCCACCGGTTTCTGCCGGTCGCCCGGCAACCGGGTTTGTGGAGCGTTCTTCAACCTCCCGACAGCTGTGCGCCCCGTGAATGCGGCACAATTTGCGTTTCACCCTGTTTGTTTTTCTTCTTTCGGATGGCACGCCTCCATGACCGACCTTCTTTCGATTGCCCCGCGCGACAAGGCTGAAATCCTGGCCCAGGCGCTGCCTTACATCCGCAAGTTCCATGGCAAGACCATGGTCATCAAGTACGGCGGCAACGCCATGACCGACCCCGCCCTGCAGGCGGACTTTGCCGAAGACGTGGTGCTGCTCAAGCTGGTGGGCATGAACCCTGTGGTGGTGCACGGCGGTGGCCCGCAGATCGAAACGGCCCTGAACCGCCTGGGCAAGAAGGGCGAGTTCATCCAGGGCATGCGCGTGACCGATGCCGAGACCATGGAAGTGGTCGAATGGGTGCTGGCGGGCGAGGTGCAGCAGGACATCGTGGGCCTGATCAATCAGGCGGGCGGCAAGGCAGTGGGCCTGACCGGCCGCGATGGCGGCATGATCCGCGCCCAGAAGCTCAAGATGGTGGACAACAAGAATCCCGCCATCGAGCACGATGTCGGCCAGGTGGGCGACATCGTCTCCATCGACCCGAGCGTGGTGAAGGCGCTGCAGGACGACGCGTTCATCCCCGTCATCAGCCCCATCGGCTTTGGTGAGAACAACGAGAGCTACAACATCAACGCCGACGTGGTGGCGAGCAAGCTGGCCGAGGTGCTCAAGGCCGAGAAACTGGTGCTGCTCACCAACACCCCGGGCGTGCTGGACAAGGCGGGCAACCTGCTGACCGACCTGACGGCCCGCCGCATTGATGAGCTGTTCGCTGACGGCACGATCTCCGGCGGCATGCTGCCCAAGATTGCCGGTGCGCTGGATGCCGCCAAAGCCGGTGTCAACGCCGTGCACATCATCGACGGTCGGGTGCCGCATGCCATGCTGCTGGAGATCCTGACCGAGCAGGCCTACGGCACGATGATTCGGTCGCACTGATTTTTGATACTTCGGCAGCCCGCCATGCGCTTGCTCTTGGTCGAAGACGATGTGATGGTGGCCAGCGGCATCAAGCTGGGGCTGACCGATGCGGGTTATGCCGTGGACTGGGTCGGCAGTGGTGAGCGTGCCGAAGAGGTGTTGCGCACCGAGTCGTTCGACGCGGCCATCATCGACATTGGCTTGCCAGCCATGGACGGTCTGGAGCTGACGCGCCGCCTGCGGCGCCCGGACATGGCCAGTCCCGCCATGCCGGTGCTCATCCTCACGGCGCGCGATGCTTTGCATGATCGGGTCCAGGGGCTGGATCTGGGCGCAGACGACTACATGGTCAAGCCCTTCGAGCTGCCCGAGTTGCTGGCGCGCCTGCGGGCCCTGCTGCGCCGCTCGCAGGCCGCCACCACGGCGGTGCTGAGCTTCGGCCCGCTGGAGCTGGACACCGCCGGTCGCCGCGCAAGCATCCGCAGCGATGCTGGCGAGCAGGTGATCGAGCTGGGGCCGCGTGAGTGGACGGTGCTGGAGTACCTGCTCATCAACGCCCCCAAACCCGCCAGCAAAGACAAACTCCTGCAGGCGCTGACGGGCTGGGACAAGGAGATCACGCCCAACGCGGTCGAGGTCTATGTCTCCCGCCTGCGCGGCAAGCTGGAGCCCCATGGTGTGGCGCTGCGGTCGATCCGGGGGTTCGGCTACCGGCTCGAACTCCAGAACCCTTGACGGGGCAGCGGCCCCGGTCTCTTTCCTCTTCTCCTGCGCCCGCCATGCTGCTTCGGAACCCTTCCCCCAAGCGGCCCGGTTTGCGCGCCATGACGTCCGACCTGCGGACCCGCCTGCTGCTGATGCTGGTGCTGCCGCTGTGTGCACTGGCGCTGGTGGGTGTCTGGCTGGACTACCGCTCGGCCGACGAGGCCGCCGTCCAGCACGACCAGCGCCTGGTGCGCCTGCTGCCCGCGCTGGCCGATTCGGTGCTGGCGCCGCCCATCCGTGACAACGCTTCGCCCTTGCTGCTGCTCGCGCCGCCAATCGAGGAGTTCCTGCGCCAGAACGTCGGGTTTTCTGCTTACAGCGTGCGCGACACCTCAGGGCGGCTGCTGCTGGGCGACGCCTGGGTGCATGGGGCGGTGCCCACCACGCAGGCCCCTGAGTTCCACAGCGTGGAGTTTGGCGGCGTGACCTACCGGGTGGCCGTGCAGCGCGGCCGCACGGGCGCGGGCGAGCTGGTGGTGGCATTGGCCGATGGCTCCGACCCGCGCCAGAAATGGGCCCAGCAACTGCTGCTCAGGGTGCTGTTGCCCAACCTGGTGCTGCTGCTGGCGGCGGGTTTTGCGATCCACTGGGCGGTGCGACAGGCGTTCAAGCCCCTGGTGGGTCTGGCCGAGGCGGTGGAGCGCCGCTCGCCGCGCGACCTGAGCCCCATCGACGAGGCCGCCTCGCCCGACGAGGTGCGTCCGCTGGTGCATTCGCTCAACCGCCTGTTTGCCCTGGTCAATGCCCAGGCCGAAGGGCAGCGCCGGTTTGTGGCTGATGCGGCCCACCAGTTGCGCACGCCGCTGGCGGGGCTGCAGGCGCAGGTCGAAGCCTGGGCCATGATGGCCAAGGCGGCGGCCCCACCGCAGGTTTCGTTTCCGGATTTCGATCGGAAAATGCCGTTTGCGCGCGAGGACAGGGCACAAGGTGCTATTGTTTTAGGAGTTGATCAGATCGAGAAGCTGCGCAACGCTACGCGCCGCACCTCGCAGCTGGCGCACCAGCTGCTGGCACTGTCCCGTGCCGATGCACGCAGCCTCGATGCCCAGCCGCCACAGCGGGTGGACCTGAAGGACCTGTGCGAATCCCTGCTGGAGAACTTTCTGGACGCGGCCACCGGCAAGGGGTTGGACCTGGGGCTGGACGTGCAGCTTGTGCATGTCACCGGCCACGGCTGGCTGCTGCGCGAGCTGCTGTCCAACCTGGTGGACAACGCCATCAAGTACACGCCGCCGGGTGGCGTCGTCACCATCCGCTGCGGACTGCGCCAAGGCCGCAGCGGCCCGCCGCGTGCCTATGTCGAGGTGGAGGACGACGGCCCCGGCGTGCCCGAGGCCGAGCGCACCCGGGTGCTGCAGCGCTTCTACCGCGTGCCGGGTGCGGGCGGCGAGGGCACGGGCCTGGGGCTGGCGATTGCGGACGAGATCGCGCGCGTGCACAGGGCAGCGCTCACGCTGGGCGCTGGCCCGCAGGGACGCGGGCTGTTGGTGACGGTCGTGTTCCCCCTGTAGCCCGCCCTGGCAAGCCGGGGCCGCCGGGCCCCGGAGGGCTGTGCGAGAATCATTTCCATACACGATTGACTTGTGCAAACAGGTGGGGCGACAGTGCTCCCCTGGCGCTGGTGGCCTGCCTTCCATTGCCAGTGACTGCACCAGCCGTGACGATTCTTCCTGCCCCGTCGCCCCTGCGCATGCCTTGCTGGCAGGTGGTGGGCGCCAGGCCTTACCGGAGCCCCTGTCCCGCATGTCCGAACTCTCGCCCCAGCCCGAGCCCGCGTCCACCGACGACGCAGGGGATGCCCCCGTCGCACGCAAGCGGCCCAAGCCGGGCGAGCGCCGCGTGCAGATCCTGCAGGCGCTGGCGGCCATGCTGGAGCAGCCGGGTGCCGAGCGCATCACCACCGCCGCACTGGCCGCGCGCCTGTCGGTGAGCGAGGCGGCGCTGTATCGCCATTTCGCGAGCAAGGCGCAGATGTTCGAGGGCCTGATCGACTTCATCGAGCAGACCGTGTTCACCCTGGTGGCGCAGATCACCGGCCGCGATACCGTGGGCGGGGTGCCCGACGCGGCGCAGTCGGCCGAGGTGGGCGCCCGGCAGGCGGCGCGCATCGTGGCGCTGCTGCTGCAGTTTGGCGAGCGCAACCCCGGCATGGTGCGGGTGATGGTGGGCGACGCCCTGGTATTTGAGCACGAGCGCCTGCAGCAGCGCATGAACCAGTTTTTTGACCGCATCGAATCCACGCTGCGCCAGTGCCTGCGCCCGGCCACGGCGGCATCGGCCACGCCTACGGTGGATGCGCAGGTGGCGGCCAGCGTGCTCACGGCGTTTGCGCTGGGGCGGCTGCAGCGCTATGCGCGCTCGGGGTTCAAGCGCCTGCCGTCGGAACACCTGGATGCCAGCCTGGCGCTGATCTTGTAGAGCACTTTTTGCCCACGCCCGCCGCTGCGGGCTGAGGCAGGGGGGCAGGGCAGGGTGGCCTGCCGCGCGGTGGTACCGCCGCAACGCGCGTTTGGGTGGCCCTCCCTATTTTTTCCAGGGGTTTTGGCCATGCCCTGAAATTGCTGCAGAATAGAACGAACGTTCGTTTTTATTTGCCAGCATGCCCGCCACCTCCGAATCCAGCCAGGCCAGCCGCAGCCCGCGCGCGCGCAGCAGCACGGGCCGCGCCCTGCAAAAGGGCCAGCAAACCAAGGCGGCCATCGTCGAGGCGGCGCTGGGCCTGGCCACGCACATCGGGCTGGAAGGCCTGTCGATTGGCGCGTTGGCCGATGTCACGGGCATGAGCAAGTCGGGCGTGTTTGCCCATTTTGGCTCGCGCGAAGAACTGCAGATCTCCGTCATCCGCGAATACCACACCCGCTTCGAGCAGGAAGTGTTCTACCCCGCCATGTCCGCCCCGCGCGGCGTGGCGCGTTTGTCGGCCCTGTTCGGCAACTGGATGAAGCGCACCTCCATCGAAATCGACTCGGGCTGCATCTACATCAGCGGCGCGGTCGAATTTGATGACCGCACCGGCCCCGTGCGCGATGCGCTGGCCAGCTCGGTGCTGACCTGGCACGCTGCCATGCGCCGTGCCATCGAGCAGTGCAAGGTGTTGGAAGAGCTGCGCGCAGACACCAATGCCGAGCAGATGCTGTTCGAGATCCACGGCCTCATCCTCGCGCTGCACTACGAAGCGCGGTTCCTGCAGACCCCGGGCTCCATGGCCCGGGCGGTGCAGGGCTTTCACAACATCCTGGCGCGCTACAGCGCCACACAACCAGGCGCCAGCGCAGAAGCAGCACCCGCTGCTGCTGCCAAGCGCCGCAAAGTTTCCAACCAAACCACCACCTCCAAGGAGTAAACCCCATGCCTATGTACACGCCGCCCCTGCGCGACATGCAATTCGTCATGCACGAAGTGCTCAAGGTCAGCGATGAATTCAAGGCCATGCCGCCCCACGCCGAGGTGGATGTGGACACCATCAACGCCGTGCTCGAAGAAGCCGGCAAGTTCACTGCCGAAGTGACCTTCCCGCTGAACATCAGCGGCGACACCGAAGGCTGCGTGCTCAACAAGGCCACCCACGAAGTGAAGACCCCCACGGGCTTCAAGGACGCCTATGCCAAGTACGTCGAAGGTGGCTGGGCGGCACTGTCGTGCGACCCTGCCTACGGCGGCCAGGGCCTGCCTTTTGTGCTGAACCAGTGCCTGTACGAGATGATGAACTCGGCCAACCAGGCCTGGACCATGTACCCCGGCCTGTCGCACGGCGCATACGAAGCCCTGCACGCCCACGGCACCGAAGAGCAAAAAAAGATCTACCTGCCCAAGCTGACCAGCGGCGAGTGGACCGGCACCATGTGCCTGACCGAACCCCACTGCGGCACCGACCTGGGCCTGCTGCGCACCAAGGCCGAACCCCAGGCCGACGGCACCTACAAGATCACCGGCAACAAGATCTTCATCAGCGCGGGTGAACATGACATGGCCGCCAACATCGTGCACCTGGTGCTGGCCCGCCTCCCCGACGCGCCCAAGGGCAGCAAGGGCATCAGCCTGTTTGTGGTGCCCAAGTTCAACATCAAGGCCGACGGTTCGCTGGGCGAGCGCAACCCCATCTTCTGCACGGGCCTGGAGCACAAGATGGGCATCCACGGCAACGCCACCGCGCAGATCGCCATCGACGGCGCCATCGGCACCATGGTGGGCCAGCCCAACAAGGGCCTGGCTGCCATGTTCGTCATGATGAACGCCGCCCGCCTGGGCGTGGGCAACCAGTCGCTGGGCCTGACCGAAGTGGCGTACCAAAATGCGCTGGCTTACGCCAAGGACCGCATCCAGATGCGCAGCCTCTCGGGCGTCAAGGCCAAGGACAAGGACGCCGACCCCATCATCGTGCACCCCGACGTGCGCAAGATGCTGCTCACCGCCAAGGCATACGCCGAAGGCGGCCGCGCGCTGCAGATCTTCTGCACGCTGCTGCTGGACAAGGTGCACAGCCACCCCGATGAAAAGGTGCGTGCCGAATCCGAAGAGATGGTGGCGCTGCTCACCCCCATCGTGAAGGCCTTCATCACCGACAACGGCCACATCTCCACCAACGCCTGCATGCAGGTCTTCGGCGGCCACGGCTTCATCAAGGAATGGGGCATGGAGCAGTACGTGCGCGACAACCGCATCAACATGATCTACGAAGGCACGAACACCGTGCAGTCGCTGGACCTGCTGGGCCGCAAGATCCTGGGCAACAACGGCGCCACGCTCAAGAAGCTGGGCAAGCTGATCGGCAAGCTGGTGGAAGAAGAAGGCGTGAACGAGAAGATGGCCGAGTTCATCAACCCCGTGGCCATGCTGGGCGACCAGATGACCAAGTTCACCACCGAGATCGGCTTCAAGGGCATGCAGAACCCCGACGAAGTGGGCGCCGCTGCCGTGGACTACCTGCGCGTGGCCGGTCACCTGGTGTTCGGCTATCTGTTCGCCCGCATGGCCCAGGTGGCCCTGCGCGAGATCGCCGCTGGCAACACCGACCCGTTCTACGGCGCCAAGCTGCAGACGGCTCGCTTCTACTTCGCCAAGCTGTTCCCCGAAACCGTCACGCTGATGCGCACGGCCCGTGCTGGCAGCAAGGTGCTGATGGATACCGATCTGGCCCTGGCCTGATCGGTAGATCTGCGGATTTCAAGCTTTTTTGGCACGGAGCGCCTATGTATAAAGCGGTAGCAGCTATTGTTTTTGTAGCGTCTGCGGCGCCCGTCTGGGCGCAGGCGACGCCCGAAGGCTTGTGGCGCAACATCGACGACAAGACCGGCGAGGCCAAGGCCGAAATCCGCATCCGCGACATCGGCGGCGGCGTGTTGAACGGTGCGCTGGAAAAGCGCCTGTCCAAAGATGCCAAGCCCGACGAGGTCTGCGACGAATGCTCGGATGACCGCAAGGGCAAGCCCATCCTGGGCCTGGAGATCATCCGTGGCGCCAAGAAGGCCGACGGCAAGGAGGTGTGGGAGGGCGGCAAGATTCTCGACCCCGAGAACGGCCGCAACTACACCCTGCGCATGACCCCCGTCGAAGGCGGCAAGAAGCTCGAAGTGCGGGGCTCCATCGGCCCGTTTGGCCGCACGCAAACCTGGATCCGCATCCAGTAAACCCATTCCCGTGGCCTTGCGCGCGCCATGCGGTGTTGCGCAACGCCCCAACCAGGAACCCAACCCATGTCCCGATTCCAAGTGAAGAAAGTCGCCGTGCTCGGCGCAGGCGTGATGGGCGCGCAGATCGCCGCCCACCTCGTCAACGTGAAGGTGCCCGTGGTGCTGTTCGACCTGCCTGCCAAGGAAGGCCCCAAGAACGGCATCGTCACCAAGGCTGTCGAAGGCCTCAAGAAGCTCAAGCCCTCGCCCCTGGGCGTGGCCGACGATGCGGCGCTGATCCAGCAGGCCAACTACGAAGAGCACATGCACCTGCTCAAGGAATGCGATCTCGTGATCGAGGCCATTGCCGAGCGCATGGACTGGAAGCTCGACCTGTACACCAAGATCGCGCCCCATGTGGCCAAGCATGCCATCCTGGCGTCCAACACCTCGGGCCTGTCGATCACCAAGCTGTCCGAAGTACTGCCCGAGAGCATCAAGCCTCGTTTCTGCGGCATCCACTTCTTCAACCCCCCGCGCTACATGACGCTGGTGGAGCTGATCAACACGCCCACCACCCAGCCTGAAGTGCTGGACCAGCTCGAAGCCTTTGTCACCAGCGGCCTGGGCAAGGGCGTGGTGCGCGCGCACGACACGCCCAACTTCGTGGCCAACCGCGTCGGCATCGCCGGCATGCTGGCCACGATGAAAGAGGTCGAGAACTTTGGCCTGACCTACGACGTGGTGGACGACCTCACAGGCAAGAAGCTCGGCCGTGCATCGAGCGGCACCTTCCGCACCGCCGACGTGGTGGGCCTGGACACCATGGCCCACGTCATCAAGACGCTGCAGGACAACCTGAGTCTGGAGACCGATCCGTTCTACGAAAGCTTTGGCACGCCCGCCGTGCTGAAGAAGCTGCTGGAGCTGGGCAATCTGGGCCAGAAGACCAAGGCCGGTTTCTTCAAGAAGGTCGGCCGCGACGTGATGCGCTTCGAGCTGGAAAGCGAAGAGTACGTGCCCGCAGGCCAGAAGGCCGACGAGGTGTATGCGCGCATGCTCAAGAAGCCCGCCGCTGAACGCCTGCGCCTGCTGCGCAACGCCGAAGGCGCGCCCGGCCAGTTCCTGTGGGCCATCTTGCGCAACAGCTTCCATTACGCTGCCGTGCACCTGGGCACCATCGCCGACAACGCCCGCGACGTGGACCAGGCCATGCGCTGGGGCTTCGGCATGAAGCAGGGCCCCTTCGAGCTGTGGCAGGAAGCCGGCTGGCTTGAAGTGGCGAAGATGATCCAGGAAGACATCGACGCTGGCAAAGCGCTGTGCAAGGCACCGCTGCCAGAGTGGGTCTTCAAGGGCCCCGTGGCCGACGCCGGTGGCGTGCACACAGCGCAAGGTTCGTGGAGTGCATCGCAGAACAAGTTTGTGCCCCGCCGCCAACTGCCCGTGTACGAGCGTCAGATCTTCCCCGAGGCCCTGCTGGGCGAAACCAGCCTGCCCGACTGGCGCACCGCTGGCACCACCATTGCTGAATCGAAAGCCCTGCGCACGTGGACGCTGGACGGCCAAGTACTCATCGCCAGCATCAAGAACAAGATGCATGCCATCAGCCCCGAGGTGATGGAAGCGCTGATGGAAGCGCTGGAACTGGCCGAGTCTGAGTACCAGGGCATGGTGATCTGGTCCGGCGACGCGCCTTTCAGCGTGGGTGCGGACTTGGAAGCCACGATGCCCGCCTTCATGGTCGGCGGCGCCGACGCGGTGGAAAGCATTGAGCAGGAGCTGCAGAACCTGATGATGCGCATTCGCTACGCCCAGGTGCCGGTGGTGGCTGCCATCCATGGCATGGCGCTGGGCGGTGGCTGCGAACTGGCCGTGTATTCGGCCAAGCGTGTGGCGCACATGGAAAGCTACATCGGCCTGGTCGAAGTGGGCGTGGGCCTGGTGCCTGGCGCGGGCGGCCTGACCTACATCGCCCGCCGCGCGGCCGAGAATATGGCCGCCTCGACGAGCAAGGACATCCTGCCCTTCCTGACCGAAGGCTTCACCGCCGCGGCCATGGCCAAGGTGGGTACCAGCGCCATCGAATCGCGCAAGCTGGGCTTCCTGCTGGACAGCGACGTGATCGTGCCCCACAAGGACGAGCTGCTGTTCGTCGCCATCAACGAAGCCAAGTCCATGGCCGCGAGCGGCTGGCGTGCACCGCACAAACGCCTGTTCCCCGTGGCGGGCCGCAGCGGCCTGGCCACCATCAAGGCCCAGCTGGTGAACATGCGCGACGGCGGCTTCATCAGTGCCTACGACTTCAAGATCGGCGCCATGATCGCCGAGGTGGTCTGTGGTGGCGATGTGGATACGGGCTCGATGGTGAGCGAGGAATACCTGCTCACGCTGGAGCGCAAGGTGTTCTGCCACCTGATCGCCCAGCCCAAGACGCATGAGCGCATTCTCGGAATGCTCTCCACGGGCAAGCCTGTCCGCAACTGATCGGCATCACCATGACGAGCCAAGCCCCCAACAAACTCCAGCGCTCGCTGATGCGCCTGGACGAGGCGCCCGCCTTCATGCGCGGCTTCGTGCAGAACATCATCCTGCGCCGGGCCGTGCCCTTCACCGGCACGGCCGGGGTGCGGTTCGTGTCGCTCACGCCCGAGCGTGTCGAGGTGCACCTTGCCAACGAGCGCCGCGTGCAAAACCACATCGGTGGCGTGCACGCCTCGGCCATGAACCTGCTGGCCGAAACGGCCACCGGCATGGTCGTGGGCATGAACGTGCGCGACGACTGCCTGCCGCTGGCCAAGGAGCTGAGCATGGCGTTCAAGAAGCGCGCCACGGGCGGCCTCAAGGCCGTGGCCACGCTCACCGCCGAGCAGCGCGCCGCCATGTTGGCCAGCGACAAGGGCGAGGTGCAGGTGAAAGTCACCGTGACCGACGAAGCCGGCGTGGAGCCGGTCGAATGTGTATTTACGTGGGCCTGGGTTCCTTCCAGCCGCCCCCCCAAGAATTGAAGGAGTTTCACCATGGCTCAAAAACAAGTCCAGGACGCCTACATCGTCGCCGCCACGCGCACGCCCATCGGGCGCTCGGGCCGCGGTTATTTCAAGAACACCCGCCCCGACGACCTGCTGGTCGCCGCCATCAAGAGCGCCATGCTGCAGGTGCCCACGTTGGACCCCAAGGCGATTGAAGACGCCATCATTGGCTGCTCGTTCCCCGAAGGTGAGCAGGGCATGAACATGGCCCGCATCGCCGTGGGCTTGGCGTTCGACCACCCCGTGGGCGGCGTGACCGTGAACCGCTTCTGCGCATCCGGCATCACCGCCCTACAGATGGCCGCCGACCGCATCCGCGTGGGCGAGGCTGACGTGCTGATCGCCGGCGGCGCCGAATCCATGAGCCTGGTGCCCATGGGCGGCAACAAGCCCTCGTTCAACGCCGAGATCTTTGCCAAGGACGAGAACGTAGGCATCGCCTACGGCATGGGCCTGACCGCCGAAAAGGTCGCCCAGCAGTGGAAGGTGAGCCGCGAAGCACAAGACGCGTTCGCGCTTGAATCCCACCTGCGCGCCATCAAGGCGCAAAAGGCTGGTGAGTTCAGCGACGAAATCACCCCCATCGAGATCGTGGAGCGCTCGCCCAACCTCGCCACCGGCGAAGTGGTGGAAAAGCGCCGCACCGTGAGCCTGGACGAAGGCCCGCGCCCCGACACGTCCCTGGAAGGCCTGGCCAAGCTCAAGCCCGTGTTCGCGGCGCGCGGCAGCGTCACGGCGGGCAACAGCTCGCAGACCAGCGACGGCGCGGGCGCGCTGATCGTGGCCAGCGAAAAGGCCGTGAAGCAGTTCGGCCTGACGCCCCTCGCGCGTTTTGTGAGCTACGCAGCGCGCGGCGTGCCGCCCGAGATCATGGGGATTGGGCCTATCGAGGCAATTCCTGCGGCGCTGCGGTATGCGGGGCTCAAGAGCGACGACATTGGCTGGTATGAGCTGAACGAAGCGTTTGCGGCGCAGTCGCTCGCCGTGATCAACACGCTGGGGTTGAATCCTGCGAACGTGAACCCGATGGGCGGCGCGATTGCTCTGGGGCACCCGCTGGGGGCGACCGGTGCGATTCGCGCGGCGACGGTGGTGCATGCGCTGCGTCGGCACAAGCTGAAGTACGGCATGGTCACGATGTGCGTAGGTACTGGCCAAGGCGCCGCCGGCATCATCGAAGCTCTGTGATTGGCTACTGCGCGTCTTTCAGGCGTCGTTGGGCGGTGCTCGCAATCCTCACGTACCGCAAGTACGTTCCGGTTGCTGCGCTCCGTCCGCCTAGCCTGAAAGCCGCTCGCTACGCCCTGGAGGGTGGGGTGTGAGGCAGGGGAATGGGCGGGGCAACACTTGATTGCTCTCACCCAAACCGTTCGGGCTGAGCTTGTCGAAGCCAGGGTTCTGCCCCCTCAGCGATAGTTTTCTTTTCAAGCCGGCGCAGATCGGTTTCGAACCAAGGAGACAGACATGAACAAGCAAACTTTGCAGGTCAACGGGGCAGTGTCTTTGGCGCTGCGTGTCTACGAACCCGAGGGCGCGCCGCGCGCCAGCGTCGTGATCGGTGGCGCGATGGGGGTGCGGCAGTCGTATTACGAGGCTTTTGCGCTGTGGATGGCGCAGCAGGGGTTTCGGGTCACCACCTTTGATTACCGAGGCCATGGCGATTCGCTGCAGGGCGCGATGCGCGATGTGAAGGCGGATCTGTTCGACTGGGCACAGGACTACGAGGCGGTGATCACAGCCGCCAAGGCCGCGCTGCCGTCGCTCCCGCTGTACTTGCTGGGCCACAGCCTGGGCGCGCAGTTGCCGGGCTTGTTCAAGAAGCCCGAGCAGGTGGCGGGCCTGCTCAGCGTGGCAGCAGGCAGTGGCTACTGGCGCGACAACGCGCCGCAGCTCAAGCGCATCGTTCCGTACTTCTGGTGGGTGCTGGTGCCGCTGGCCACGCGGCTGTGCGGGTATTTCCCGGGGCGCACGCTCAAGAAGGTGGGCGACCTGCCTGCGGGGGTGATCCTGCAGTGGCGGCGCTGGTGTCTGGACCCGGCCTACAGCGTCGGCGCCGAAGGGCCAGCGGTGGCACAGAGTTACGGTGCGGTGCGATTCCCGGTGCTCGCCTTGTCGATGGCCGATGACGAACTGATGACCTTGCGCGGCACGCACAACCTGGTGAACCTGTACGCCAACACCGAGCGCCGGGTGGAGAGCATCACGCCGGCTGATCTGCAGGTGCGGCGCATCGGCCATTTCGGGTTCTTTCGCGACCAGTTCCAGCAGAGCCTGTGGCCGCGTGCTGCGGCTGCGCTGGCCGCCCTGGGCGGGGGTGGAATGCCCCGCAGCGAAGTCTCCGGCACGACGGCCTGAGGGGGCGTTTCGCGGCACACTCGCAGCATGACCTCCTCTGCTTCCACTTCTTCGTCTTCATCCATCCACCCGCTGGACGAAGCGCTACAACTGACGGCCTCGTCCGCCGCGACGGGTCAGTACGAAGGGCAGACCCACCCCGGTTACTGGAACATGGTGGGCCCGTTCGGTGGCATCACCGCCGCCACGCTGCTGCAGGCCATCCTGCAGCACCCCGACCGGCTGGGCGATCCGCTGTCGCTCACCGTGAACTACGCGGGCGCGCTGACCTCGGGCGCATTCACCGTGCAGGCGACGCCCGTGCGCACCAACCGGTCCACCCAGCACTGGACGCTGTCGATCCTGCAGGCCGGTGCCGACGGCGCACAGGTGGTCACCACCACGGCCACGGCCGTCACGGCGGTGCGCCGTGAGACCTGGAGCGTGGGCGATGTGCCCATGCCCGAAGTCCCTGCGCCCTCAGCGCAGCCTGCCATTCCCCCGGGTTTTGGCGTGGAGTGGCTCAACCGCTACGAGATGCGCCCCATCACCGGCGCCATTCCGCGCCAGTGGGATGGCAGCGGCGATCACAGCCTCACACAGCTGTGGATGCGCGACACACCAGTCCGGCCGCTCGACTTTGTTGCACTGACCGCACTGGCCGATGTGTTCTTCCCCCGCGTGTGGCTGCGCCGCGCGCGCCAGGTGCCAGCGGGCACGGTGTCCATCACCGTGTACTTCCATGCCACGGCAGAGCAGCTGCAGGCCACGGGCACCGGCTTCCTGCTCGGCCAGGCGCGCGGGCAGGAGTTCCGCAACGGCTTCTTCGACCAGACTGTGCAGCTCTGGAACGAGGCTGGCACCATGCTCGCCACCAGTCACCAGATCGTTTACTACAAGGAATAGGACGTAGGCCTGTTGCTCAGCGCCGTGCCGCATTCCTCTTGTCCCAATCCATCAGACCCCGGAGCCTTCACCACCATGACCGAAGCCACCCAAGACATTCTTGCCCACACCGAAGCGGGCGTGACCACCATCACCTTCAACCGTGTGGACAAGAAGAACTCCATCACGCGCGACATGTACGCCGCCATGGCCGATGCGCTCGATGCCGCCAAGGCCGATGCCAGCGTGCGCGTGGTGGTGTTCCAGGGCGACGTGGCGATCTTCAGCGCAGGCAACGACATCGGTGACTTTCTGCAGCAGCCGCCCGCCACGCAGGACTCGCCCGTGTTCCGCTTTCTGCGCGGCATCGCCACCTTCCCCAAGCCAGTGATCGCCTCGGTGTGTGGTCCGGCCGTGGGCATCGGCACGACCATGCTGTTCCATTGCGACCTTGTTTACGCGGGCGACAACGCGGCGTTCTCCATGCCGTTCGTCAATCTGGGCCTGTGCCCCGAGGCCGCATCGAGCCTGCTCGTGCCGCAGATGCTGGGGTACCACCGCGCTGCGGAAGCCTTGCTGTTGGGCGAGCCGTTCATGGCCGAAGCCGCGTTGGAAGTGGGGCTGGTCAACCGCGTGGTGCCGCCGACCGAGTGCAATGGCGTCGCACAGGCGCAGGCGAAGAAGCTGGCAGCCAAGCCGTTGTCGTCGCTCATCGAAACCAAGCGGTTGATGAAGGGCGGGCAGCAGGCGAAGGTGCTGGAGGTGATGGCGGAAGAGGGTGAGAGCTTTGGGCGCATGCTGCGCGAGCCTGCGGCGCGGGAGGCGTTCTCGGCGTTTATGGAAAAGAGAAAGCCAGATTTCAGCAAGAGCTGAAATCTGGCCGCCGCGATAGCGGTGCAGACCGCGTAGCGGGCTAGATGATCTTTCGGCAAAAGCGCCGTCCCGATTTCAGCGCTGTCTGAAATCCGGTCGCCGCGTGAGCGGTGCGGACTGCGGAGCAGGCCGACGGCGGTTTCGCTAAAAGCACCGACCGGATTTCGGCGCACTCTGAGTCCTTGGGTCTTGGTCATTTTGGCTGCTGGCGCCTGTCTATCAAGCGCTGGCAGCTATTGTTTTTTGTAGTTTTCGAGTTTCCGCCTGCTGTTTGAGCTGAGCCTATCGAAGCCAGGGAGTGCTGGTTTGGGAGGTGTGCTTGGTTTCAGTGCGGAGGCCGGGAGTCGCCCGGCATGCGAGTAACTTTCTTTCGCGTCGCCGAAAGAAAGTCACCAAAGAAAGGGCGACCCCCAGTCTGCGACCCCTTCGCTGTGCGAAGGGGCAAACCTGCGTCGAGGCGGTTTCGGGGTGCGCCGCAGAACTCACTGCGCGCCTGCGGCGCTCCGTTCGGACAACTGCGGCGAGTCAGTTCACGAAGCACGCGCGCTCTGACGCGCATGCCACCCCACAACCGCCCCGCCGCAGGCGCAGCCAGCAGGGGGTGAACAGCCGAACAGCCAACAGCCGAACAGCCCCACGGGCCTTTGCTTCGCTCGGCCTCGTCTTGCGGGCGCAAGCGCCTCGCGCTGTGCAGGCGGGGCCGAGCGCAGCGACGGCCCGTGTGGATGTCCGACTCGCGGGTCCCCTTCACGATGCGCCGAGGAGCGCAGGGCGTGGGGCGGCACGCGCGTCGGAGCGCGCGTGCTTCGTGCTCTGACTCGCCGTGGTTGTCCGAGCGGCGCGCGCAGCGCAAAGCGAGTTCCACGGCGCACCCTACGCACGAGCACCGCAGGTTGCCCGCAGCGAAGCGAAGGGACGCAGCGTGTAGGGTCGCCTTTTCTTTGGTGACTTTCTTTTGGCGAAGCAAAAGAAAGCCACTGCGCCGCCGGGCGCACACCCCGGCCTCCGCCCTCTGCAAAGACACACAGGCAACTATAAAAACAATAGCTTCCAACGCTTTATGGACGGGCGGAAGAGGCCAAAATGCATCCAAGAATTCAGCCGACAAAAGCATTGCCCAGCCCGAGAGCTTATTTTTACCAAGCACTTGCTTGCTAAAAATAAACAGTTTTGCTATCGTGCCTGCATGGATTCACCCGTGCCGCGCACCCGCGCCATCGCCCCATCTCCCAAGACCCCCCCGGCCCGCACTCGCAGCAAGGCCGTAGCCTCCTCCGACGCCAATGCAGCCACTGCAGAGGCAACCCCTACCCGCCGCCCGCGCGGCCGCCCCCGTAAAACCGCCGAAGAACTCGACGACGGCAACCGCCGTCGCAAACTCATGGACGGCGCGGCCAAGCTCTTCCGCACCCAGGGCTTCGCCGCCACTAGCACGCGCGACATTGCTGCGGCCGCAGGCATGCACAGTGGCTCGCCCTTCTACCACTTCGAAAGCAAAAGCGCGCTGCTCTACGCCGTGATGAGCGAGGGCATGACCATGGCCACACAAAGCCAGCAGCAAGCACTCGATGCACTGCCCGCCAAGGCCACACCACGCGAACAGCTGCACACGCTCATTCGCCACCACTTCGAGATCCTGCTCGGACCGCGCAGCAGCTTCATCCCGGTGATGCTGTACGAGTGGCGTTCGCTCACGCCCGCGCAGCGCAAGGGCATTGCCCGCATCAAGGACAGCTACGAGGCCACCTGGATGCCCGTGCTGGAAGCGCTGGCACAGCAGGGCGCACTGCAGGCCGAGCCCGGTGTGGCGCGGTTGTTCATCTTTGGGGCGCTCAACTGGGCGGTGCAATGGTTCTCGCCCAAGAAGGGCAAGTCGCTCGACGCGCTCACCGACGAGGCGCTGGCCTTGTTCATCCGTTCATAAAAAACAACCCCATCAAGGCAGAGTCACCATGGCCCCCACCGCGCGCAACGCCTACCAGTCTGTGTTTGCTCCGGGCCTGTTCCAGGGCCATGTGGTGGTGGTCACCGGCGGCGGCTCGGGCATTGGCCGGTGCACGGCGCACGAGCTGGCGCACCTGGGCGCGCATGTGGTGCTGGTGGGGCGCAAGCCTGACAAGCTGCTGGCCGTCGCCGAAGAAATCACCGCCGACGGCGGCCGCGTGTCGTGCCAGGTGTGCGACATCCGGTCTGAAGAAGGCGTGGTTGCGCTGGTGCAGCAGATCATCGCTGCGCAGGGCCGCATCGATGCGCTGGTCAACAACGCGGGCGGGCAGTTCATGTCGCCGCTTGAATCCATCAGCGCCAAGGGCTGGGAGGCCGTGCTGCACACCAACCTCACCGGCGGCTTTCTGATGGCGCGTGAGTGTTATCGGCAGTGGATGGCGCAGCACGGCGGCTCAGTAGTCAACATCGTGGCCGACATGTGGGGCTCCATGCCGGGCATGGGGCACAGCGGGGCTGCGCGCGCGGGCATGGTCAGCTTCACCGAAACCGCTGCGCTGGAATGGGCGCACAGCGGTGTGCGCGTGAACGCCGTGGCGCCGGGTTACATCGCCTCCAGCGGCATGGACAACTACCCGCCCGAGGCGGGCGACATGCTGCGTGCCATGCCGCGCACGGTGCCGCTTGGCCGCTTTGGCAACGAGGCCGAGGTGTCGGCGGCCATCACCTTCTTGCTCAGCCCGGCAGGCAGCTTCATCAGCGGCACCACGTTGCGGGTGGACGGCGCGCGGCCCCAGGTGCGCATGGGCTGGCCGCAGCGCCCGCCTGGTGCCACCGCCGCAGCACACCCGGCCGTGCGGCCGTTTGACGGCTTTCACCGCGCGCAGGTGCCGCAGGTGTTTGCACCTTCCCATACCCCCAAGCCCGAGGCCGCATGACCGCCGTCTTCACC